>JAFQNM010000083.1 GCA_017395885.1 Clostridia bacterium
AACAGAAGGCGCAAGAATGGATTTTCTCCGTCAGTTCGGCTGGGAGGTTGGTGATGCCTGCGTTGAGGAGGTGGAGGTTCAGATCCCCGCCGACTTTGACAAGATATTGAACGCCTATAACGAGATCCAGAAAAGCCAGGGTCTTGATCTCTCCAAATACAAAGGCAAAACGGTACAGCGCTATACATACGAGATAAAAAACTATCCCGATTACGACGGTACCGTTTATGCCAATATTATTATTTACAAAAACCGTGTTATCGGAGGAGACGTTTACTCCGCAGACGTTTCAGGCTTCATTCAGGGCTTTGAAATGCCAAAGACAGAGCAGGAAGCCGCAGAGTGATCATTTGTGCTTAAGCTCAATAACAGTAACACCGTAATCTCCCTCACCGTACTGACCTGCACGGAAGGTGCTGACCCTCTTATCCTTCTTGAGAAAGCTCCATATGGCACTTCTCAAGGCTCCCGTGCCCTTACCGTGTATGACGGTGACAGAATATATCTGTGCGATAACAGCATCATCCAGATACCTGTCAACCATAAAGCAGGCATCATCGCCGATCATGCCTCGAACGTCAAGCTCCGGCTTGAAGCTCTTGGCAACGGCCTGACGGTAGGTTTTTGCAGTGCTTTTCTTGCCCCCGTCGGTCACGGTGCCATCCTCCACCAGCCTTAGCTGAGAAACGTTGAGCTTAGTTTTGAGAATGCCCATCTGAACGGTAACGTTGCCCTTTTTATCAGGGTCCTCAAGCAGCGTTCCCGAGGTTCCAAGGGTGCGATGGATAACGTCGTCACCCTTTTTCAGCGCTCTGGGAAGAACGTATCCGTCGTCCTTATCCTCCTCGGCGTTGCTGTCTCTGTATTCCTTAACGCTGGCCTTGATATTTTTCTTGGATTGAGCGATCCTTTCGCCGAAGCTTTCGCTGTCCTTTGCCTTTTTGGCATCATCCAGCTGCTTCATTATATATTCACTGGTAGCTCTTGCGCTGTCTATGATCTGGCGAGCCTTTTTCTTTGCATCCTCAGCCTCGCGTTGGGCATTACCAAGCCTTTTCTCAAGCTCGGCCTCGGCGCTCCTCTTAAACTCCTCATATTCACGGCGAAGCCTCTGAGCCTCCTCAAGCTCCGCCATCAGATGATATCTCTCGGCCTCCAGCTTTTCGATAACAGCCTCAAAGCTTCTGCTGCCGGAATCCACGTAGCCTCTTGCTCTGTCAACAATGCTCTGAGGAATTCCAAGCTTTTCAGAAATTGCAAAGGCATTTGATTTGCCGGGTGTGCCCATTATAAGCTTATAGGTAGGCTTCAGGGTATCAACGTCAAACTCACAGGAGGCGTTACAGATACCCTCAGTTTCAAGGGCAAAGGCCTTGAGCTCGGCATAGTGAGTAGTTGCGGCGCAGAGTGCGCCTCTCTCAAAGACCTCAAGAAGAATGGACATGGCAAGCGCTGCACCCTCAACAGGGTCAGTTCCCGAGCCAAGCTCATCGAAAAGAACGAGAGAATCCTCCGTCATATCCTTGAGGATATTGACGATCCCCACCATATGGGAGGAAAATGTTGAAAGAGACTGCTCAATAGACTGCTCGTCTCCTATATCAGAGAATATCTCGTCAAAGACACGGCAGGAGGCCTTCTCGCAGGGGAGCTGGAGACCTGCCTGCGCCATCATGGAAAAGAGGCCGAGAGTTTTAAGTGAAACCGTTTTACCGCCTGTATTAGGGCCTGTTATTACAAGCATAGACCATTCGCCGCCAACCTCAATCGTAACGGGAACAGCCTTGCCCTCGGCAATGAGAGGATGCCTGCATTTTTCGAGGCGAACAACGCCCTTCTCACAAACCTCAGGCTCAACAGCACCCATAGCATATGCAAGATCGGAGCAGGCAAAGCAAAAGGCAAGGAGAGTTATGTTAGAGTAGTTCAGGCGGATAAGACCGCTGATATCGGAAACAGAGGCGCTGAGTGCGGCCAGAATACGGTCTATCTCAAACTCCTCACGAACGGAAAGCTCTCTCAGCTCGTTGTTTGCCTCAACAACGCTCATAGGCTCAATAAACAGAGTTGCACCGGAAGCGCTCGTATCGTGGACAAGTCCCTTTACCTCGTTTCGGTATTCGCTTTTAACGGGAATAACGAATCGGCCGCCTCTTGTTGTTACTATATTCTCCTGCAGATATTTGGAGAAGGAGCCCCCTTGCGTATACTTTTGCATAAGATCGGCGATTTTGGCATTTGTCTTTCTGATTTTATGCCTAATATCGGCAAGTTCGGCACTTGCCTCATCAGCTATCATATCCTCGGAAACGATAGCCTTGTATATAGAATCCTCAATATTCTTGTGAACGGAAAGCCTGAGAAATATCTCATCAAGCGACGTATCAAACTTTCGGTCGCTTTTGATATACTCCAGAAGGCCTCTTGCGGTGCGAAGCACGTTGGCACAGTCGAGAAGCTCTCTCGTTGAAAGAGTTGCTCCCTTATCTGCCCGCTCAAGAGCACCCGTTATATCCTTCACCGAGCCGAAGGAGGGGTTTCCCTTCTGGCCGGAAAGTCTTTTGGCATCTGCCGTTCTTTGCTGCCTCAACCTGACTTCATCAATATCCGAGGAGGGAGCAAGGCTGAGTGCCATCTCCTTTGCGCCCTCGGTGAGAGCCTTGGCAGAAAGCAGCTCGCGTATTTTATTAAATTCAAGGGTATAAATATTCTTATCGTTCATAACAGTATAGATTTATAAAATTCAAGTGTTGAAAATGAGTGCTCAAGGTGGTTTATAAGGTATCCCTCACATACCTTTGAGAGGAGATACTGCCCATCCTCATCAAGCGAAAAGGCCAAAAGCTTGGACCTTTGAGCACCTACTATGTATCTCATTGCGTTCAAAACGTCTGCGGTGATGATATAGTAGAGCCTTGCGGTGCCCTCTATCATCTCCTCCTCCTTCT
The DNA here is from genome assembly GCA_017395885.1 of Clostridia bacterium. Taxonomy (GTDB): domain Bacteria; phylum Bacillota; class Clostridia; order Oscillospirales; family CAG-272; genus Avispirillum. The sequence continues at coordinate 2,949 of JAFQNM010000083.1, forward strand.
CTGCCCTCGGCTTACACTCTGGGCAGAGGAGACGGCCGTTCATAACGTCCAGATAAACGTCTCCCGAAAGCTCTTTTTGGCAAACGTCGCAAACGGAAAGCTCAGGACAAAATCCGCATTCCGCAGCGCATCTCAGCTCAAAGGCTGCCTTGATGCGAGAGAGAGGTATATCCCTTCTTGCGCTGATTGCATAAAGGGTATTGAGAGCGAGCCTCAGAAGCTCAGGCTCCGGAGAGCTCTCAACGGTCACGTATTCAAGCACGTCACAGACATATGCCGAAAGTGAGAGCCTGTCCAGATCGTTGCGGATACCGTAAAAATCCTCAATATTTTCGCTCTCCTCTATATACCAGAATTTTCTTGATTTCTTTAAGACAAATGTCGAATATGCAAAAGGCTGGCAGGCAACGAGGTGTGGGCTCTTCAGGCTCTTAACTCCCTTGCCCGTAACTGTAAGCTTACCGTGCTCCTCTGTTACCAGGGTGAGTATCTTATCGTAATCTCCCGTTTCCGTTTCGCGGACCACAAGAGCGTGAACGCATATTCTGTCCATCAATCAAGGTCCTTGGGGTTAAATCCGAAGTGGCTGAGGTTAAATTCGCTGTCTCTCCAGTTTTCCTTCACCTTTACCCAGAGGTTGAGGTATACCTTCATTCCGAAGAACTCCTCCAGATCCTCTCTCGCATAGGATCCTATCCTCTTGAGCATCTCACCGCCCTTGCCTACGATGATTCCCTTATGGGATTCCTTTTCGCAGTAGATCTCGGCTCTGATGGAGAGCAGCTCCTCCTCCTCCTTAAACTCTTCAATAACTACCGCACTTCCGTGAGGGATCTCCTTGGAAAGGGTTCGAAGCATCTTTTCTCGGATGATCTCTGCGGCGATCTGCTTCTCGGGCTGGTCTGTTATCATATCCTCCTCAAAGAACCATTCGCCCTCATAGAGGAACTTTTCAGCCTCCTCCATAACGTCCTCAAGGTTCTTTCCCTTCAGAGCGCTGACGGGAACAAAGGCATCAAAGTCGTATAGAGCAGCATACTGCGCAATAGTTTCTGCAACTGCCGTGCGGTCCACAAGGTCTATCTTATTGAGAACGAGCATAGCGGGAAGCTTATCCTGCTTCACCTTTTCGCATATGTTTCTCTCGATCTCTCCGGGGGCCTTACCTGCATCTGCAATAAGAATAACTGCATCTGCACTTCCCAGAGAGGAGCGTACGCTCTTCATCATATAGTTACCAAGCTTGGTCTTTGCCTTATGGATACCGGGAGTATCAAGAAAAACGAACTGGTTCTCTCCCTTTGTGAGAATACCCATGATACGGTTTCTCGTTGTCTGAGGCTTTGATGAAACTATGGCGATCTTCTCACCGAGAAGAGCATTCATAAGAGTGGATTTACCAACGTTAGGTCTGCCTACTATAGCAATAAAAGCTGTCTTTGTCATATTATATATTCCTTTTCAGTCTCTTGTTATTTTAAGTATTTCCATAATTTCCTTCTGGCGGCGGCGCATATCGGCATCATCCTCATCGGAGAGCTCGTGATCGTAGCCGAGAAGATGGAGAGTTGAGTGAACTGTGAGAAAAGCGACCTCACGCTTAAAGCTGTGGCCAAACTCAGCCGCCTGCTCTTCTGCCCTTTCAAGAGAAAGAACTATATCTCCAAGCTCACAGGGAAAGCCCTCCTCCGGAACGTCTCCCCCCGGAAAATCATACATAGGAAAGGAAAGCACGTCTGTTGCCGAATCCTTTTCTCTGTACTCACGGTTGAGCTCTCTTATGCCCTCGTTGTCAGTAAAGGTGACGGAGACCTCACAGTCTCTCAAAAAGCCCTCGTAGCCGAGAGCGGCAAGCACCGAGCGGCGAACAAGGTTTCTCAGCGCTATATCTACGGGGATCCTGTCCTGCTCGTTGGTATAATAAACCTTAAGGCTCATTTTGAGGTCCCCTTTCCGTCGCCCTTTTGGGTAACTGTTCTGTATACTCTCTTCTGAGCTGAGTTTTTCTCATAAGCAAGAATGATCTGCTGAACGAGCCTGTGGCGAACAACGTCTCTGTCTGAGAACTCGTGTATTGCAATATCGTCTATTCCCCTGAGTATCTTAACGGCCTCTGCAAGACCTGATCTCTGTCCGAAGGGCAGGTCTGTTTGAGTAAGATCTCCCGTTACTACTGCCTTTGAGCCGTTGCCGAGACGGGTGAGAAACATTTTCATCTGCTCGGGAGTTGTGTTCTGTGCCTCATCAAGGATTATAAAGCAATCGTCAAGCGTTCTGCCTCTCATATATGCGAGAGGAGCGATCTCAATAGTCATTTTTTCCATAAGTCTGGCGCAGGTCTCCATTCCCAGCATCTCGTAGAGTGCATCGTATAGAGGCCTGAGATATGGGTCTATCTTCTGCTGAAGGTCTCCGGGGAGAAATCCGAGACGCTCGCCTGCCTCAACTGCGGGACGGGTAAGTATGATCCTCGTTACCTCGTGAGCACGGAGAGCCTTTACAGCCATGGAAACCGCAAGAAAGGTCTTACCCGTTCCCGCAGGGCCGATGCCGAAAACTATTGTGTTTTTTCTGATAGAATCAACGTATCTTTTCTGGCCGACGGTCTTAGCCTTGATAGGTCTACCCTTTGCGCTGATGCAGATGCAATCCCCTGAAAGAGACTGAAGCTCATCGGTCTTTCCGTCACCAACCATGGAGATGACGTAATCCACCGTTTGCTCGGGGATGGCATCTCCCTCCGCAGCCAGCTTTGAAAGCTGGCCGATGACCTGTGCCGCAAGGGAGCAGCCTGCCTCGCTGCCCTCGATAACAACGGAGTCTCCTCCGTCCACACTATCGCCTCTGTTATATATGCGGACGCCGAAGGCCTCCTCTATTCTTCTTATATTCCTGTCAAAGCTGCCGAAAATACGGTTGGTAAGCTCGCTGCTCTGAATACTGACTGTTCTCTGTGCCATACGATTCCTTTTACAAAATTATTCAGTCTCAGCTCTCTCAATAACGAGAGGAGCCTTTTTTGCTATATCTGCAAGGCAAAGAAGCTCACACCTGACGGTAACTCCCTCGCTGTCGTCCTCCACTGTTACTGACCTTGAAAGGAGACTGGCCTCACCTAACGTTTCGCAAAGCTTTTCTCTGTAGGCCGCCATTGCCCGGTCAAGGGCCTCTTTTTTTGATAAGGTCTCACCTACAAGCTCATACTGCCTGTACACCGTTTTATCTATGTAAAGCGGAAGTGGGAGCGAATCAAGCAGATATATCTGACTATTCATAGTTATTTTATCACAAAGTCCATCCGGAATTCTACTGTTTCTGAAAAGATTTATATGAAAATCAAAAAATCTTACCCTGTTTTCTTGTTTTTCCTCCCCTGTATACACCTTTTTCTCCGTCTCGTAAGGCACTCTCACCTCAAAGTTACGCCTGACCCTTGCAAAAACCTTGCCCTCGGCACTCTCAAACCGATTCATTGTTTGTGCCTTATAGGATATGGCACCGCTTATGAGCAGGTCTCCCTTTTCAACGGTATCGTATATCTCCACCACCGTTTTGCCCTCAACGTTTTCTATGCTTTCGATATGACCGTCCTCTGCGGCAACGATATTGTAGAATCCCCCATCCTCATCCACGCTTTCTCGAACTGTCTCCTTCACCTCAACGTTAGCATGAGTGCCGTTCATATTAACGGCGATCCAGGAAATATCGGGACAGCTCAGAAGAAAACGGTTGTGGAGGCTGTCAAAATCTATATTTCCGTACCTGTCTCCGATGCCGCACCCAAGGCTGTCCAGCACACAGATGATCTCCTCATCGGAAACGTTACGGTTGCCCTCAATATTTATGCACCATATGACCTGACCCGACAGCCATATGATAAGCGCACCGAGAATTGCCCCTATGGGAATGCCGATACGCCTTCTGTATCGGTAGATCAGAGCAGGAAGCCCACGTATGCGTCCAAAGGAAAACTCTGCACCCTCCCCCAGGAGGGCTCTTTTCACTTGCCCTCTTCTGTACA
>JAFQNM010000084.1 GCA_017395885.1 Clostridia bacterium
ACATACAGCTGGACCAGCTCAGATTCAACTCTCAATGCATATCTCTCCGGCATCAACACCGCAACTCTTACCGTTGATATTGCAGAGATCCTTGAAGATTCCATCACTGCTACTCTCACCTGCACCGTTACCAACAGCTACGGAAAGACAGCCTCCGCTTCTGCTGCGTTTGTTTATACCATTACTCCTGCAGAAGAGCCTGAGGATCCTGATGAGCCCGTTGTTATAGTTACGGGCGACGTGGACGGAGACGGCACTGTCAACGCAAAGGATACCAACATCATCAGAAAGATCGTCAGCGGCGTTGTTACCGCAACCGAAGCACAGAACATTTCCGGCGACGTTAACGGAGACGGAGTTGTTAACGGAATTGACGCTAACATCCTTGCCCGTTACGCAGCAGGCCTGATCACAAAATTCTGATAACATAAAATTCAAAAGGAGATGCAGAAATGCATCTCCTTTCTCTTTCTCGTAAGAGGCGGTGATTCAAGCGAGGACCCAACGCTGAATAAGCAAAAAAGCCATCCCGCAGGATGGCTTTCAGGCTGTCGAAAAAGGCGCAGATCGCAAATATATCAAAACAAAGACAGCCGGATCGAAGCTTTAACTGTAAACGGCAAAATCAACAAATAATTAAAGTCATATTAAAGAAATCCCCTGATTTTCAGGGGATTTCAAGCTTTTCGCCCTTTCAAGTCCTGTCGTACCTTTGTACGCCTACGGACTTTAAAGGACGAAATCTGCATCCTTCTCGACAGCCTGAGGCAGCTTGTCGATAACTTTATCGACAAGCTGAAAGCCATCCCGCAGGATGGCTTTTTCTTTTTCATTACTGTTTTTCTGTATTTTTTACTACAGCTGCTGCAAGGGGGATAAGTAGCCACTGAAGCGCAAGACCGGGAAGACCTGTTACCACAGCGGTCCACGCAGAAGCGATAGCAACGCTTTCATTGTTAAGCACAAGCACCGCAAATGCTATACCGGAAAGGCGGATCACCCTGCCTCCGAGCTGGATTATTACAAGTTTGACCAAAGAAGGCATTTTTGCACTCCTCAAAAGTCCTGCTATAAGGCCGTATCCGAAAAGCTCTGCCATCATAAAGGGAAGCATCACAGCTCCGGGCATTCCTGTCAGCAAATAGCTGAGAAGAGGAGACACAAGACCTGCCGCCGCTCCGGCATAGGGCCCTGCAATGATTCCTGCAAGAATCACGGGAAGATGCATGGGAAGGAATATCTCACCAAGGGACGTTCCAACCCCGAGAGCCGCACCTGCTATATGAAACAGCTGAGGAAGAGCGATAGCTCCCGCAACTGCGCCAAGCACTGTGAGGATCTGTTTTTTTAACGATACGCTGTTTTTGGAAACTGTTTGTACTGACATAGTATTATCCCCTTTCCTTTTCTGGTTTAATTATACTACCGTTTCTCTCTCTTTTCAATACTAACATTTTACTTAATTCAATTTTTTCAGGCAGCTAAAAGCTTCTATGCTCCTCCTCCTCCTTTTTTTGCAAATCCTATTTACACCTCCTCCTGTTTTATGATATAATGAATATGTATTGGTTCAGGAGACTTGATTATATAGGTATATTGAAAGGGCTCTGTTATGTCTAAATTCACTTCGGCAGTTATCCTTGCAGCAGGAAATGGCACCCGCTTTGGTGGAAAAATAAAAAAGCAATACGTTGATATTCTCGGCATCCCTGCCGTTGTTCGCACAGTTCAGGCTTTCGAGCAGTGCGAGCTTATTGACGAGATAATTCTCGTTGGCGATAAGGAGGCCTTGGGCGAGCTTTTCTCTCAGTATAAATCAGAGAAGCTGGCTATGATAGTTGCGGGAGGAGAGACCCGCCAGGACTCTGCCCTTCTGGGATTTGACTCCGTTTCCGAAAAGTCCAAATACGTGGCTATACACGATGCGGCTCGCTGTCTTGTTACACCTGAAATGATTGAGGCAACCGTTAAGGAGGCCTATAAGAACAGGGCTGCCGCTGCAGCTCACCGTTCTGAGGATACGGTCAAGATCGCCGATAAAAACGGATTTATCGAAAGCACCACCGACAGAGATAAGATCTGGCTGGTACAAACACCTCAGGTTTTTCTTAACGACGTTTACCGTGCCGCCGCTTATATGGCAAAAAAGGACGGTGCTGTGGTTACTGACGACTGTATGCTCTGTGAGCGACTCGGCTTTGATATAAAGCTTGTGGAGTGCGGACGTGAGAACATCAAGCTCACAGGCCCCGATGACCTTATGCTTTGTGAGGCCATCGTCTCCTTCAGAGAAAAAAAGAGCGAGGAGGACAAGAAAAAATGAGGATAGGACACGGATACGACGCTCACCGCTTTGAGGACGGAAAGAAAATGATAATCGGCGGTGTTGAGTTTACAGACTGCCCCTATGGTCTTATGGCCCATTCCGACGGAGACGTGCTTTGCCACGCTGTTTGCGACAGCCTTCTCGGCGCCGCAGGTCTCGGTGACATCGGCAAGCTCTTTCCCGACAACGATAGGACTTATAAAAACATCTACTCAATGCTCCTTCTTGAAAGGGTCTGCGAGGAAGTTCGCAAGGCCGGCTTTGAGATTGATTATATAGACTCTACCCTTGTTGCCCAGCAGCCCAAAATGGCTCCTTACATTCAGGCAATGAGGGAAACGGTTGCAAAATACGCAGGGATCC
>JAFQNM010000085.1 GCA_017395885.1 Clostridia bacterium
AGGTCTTCGGATACTATATCGAGGTCTCCAGATCCTTTATGGATCAGGTGCCCTCCCATTATATAAGAAAGCAGACCCTTGCAAACGGCGAGCGCTACATAACCGAGGAGCTCAAGGAGCTGGAGGGAACCATATTCGGCGCCTCCGATAAGGTGAAAAACCTTGAATACGAGATATTCTCCTCCATCCGTGACCACGTGGCCGAAAACTCCAAAAGGATCAGGCAAAGCGCTCAGGCGCTGGCCGAGCTGGACGTTTTCGTCAGCCTCTCCGAGGTTGCCGCAAAGAGCGGCTACGTTTGCCCCGAGGTTGACGCAAGCGACGTTTTATCTATTAAGGACGGCCGCCACCCCGTTGTTGAAAAATTCGTTAAGGACTCATATTTCGTTCCCAACGATGCCTGCCTCGATACGGGAGAAAACCGTGTTATGCTCATAACAGGCCCCAATATGGCAGGCAAATCCACATATATGAGGCAAACTGCCCTTATCGTGCTTATGGCACAGATAGGCTCCTTCGTTCCCGCCTCCGAGGCGCGTATAGGCGTTGTTGATAAGCTCTTTACCCGTGTAGGCGCATCGGATGACCTGGCATCGGGCCAATCCACCTTTATGCTGGAGATGCAGGAGGTGGCGTATATCCTGAAAAACGCAACAAAGCGCTCCTTTATAATCTACGATGAAATAGGCCGAGGCACCAGCACCTTTGACGGTATGTCCATCGCCAGAGCCGTTCTTGAGTATACGGCAGGCAAAAAGCTGGGGGCAAAGACTATGTTCGCCACCCACTACCACGAGCTGACAGAGCTCGAGGATGAGATAGACGGAGTTGTTAACTATAACGTTGCCGTTAAAAAGAGGGGCGATGACCTGACCTTCCTCAGAAAAATAGTTAAAGGCCCCGTTGACGAAAGCTACGGTATAGAGGTTGCAAAGCTTGCAGGCATACCGAAGGAGATAGTTAAGAGGGCAAAGGAAATACTGAGCGGCCTTGAAAGCAGCTCCACAGAGCCAAAGGCCGCAGTAAAGGTACCTTCGGCAGCTGCTCAGGACCCCTTTGAGTCAATGGCTATCAGCTTTGAGGACGTGGCAAGAGACGAGATATGCGACCGTATCAGAAAAACGGATATCAATACCCTCACTCCCATAGAGGCTATGAACCTTATCTTCCAATGGAAGAAGGAGCTGGAGTAGTATCACCCTTATTCGATTAGTTTTGCAATACCGTTATTTGATCCGCAAGCAAAAAAATCAACCTGATCTAATAGTTTAAAGTTCTTTTGCTGCTTTTCTTTCAAGCAAGCTTTGTTTTGCAATACCGTTATTTGATCCGCAAGCAAAAGAATCTGCCTGACCTAATAGTTTAAAGTTCTTTTGTTGCTTTTCTTTCAAGCAAGCTTTGTTTTGCAATACCGTTATTTGATCCGCAAGCAAAAAAATCAACCTGATCTAATAGTTTAAAGTTCTTTTGCTACTTTTCTTTCAAGAAAAGTAGGAGAATCAGAAAGGAGTCGCCATGGGAAGAATTAACGTTCTCGGCTTTGACGTTGCCAACCTCATTGCCGCAGGCGAGGTGGTTGACAGACCTGCCTCCGTTGTCAAGGAGCTTTGCGAAAACTCCATCGACGCCGGCGCAAAAAACATAACCGTTGAGATCCGCCACGGCGGCACCACTCTTATAAGGGTTTCCGATAACGGCTGCGGAATAGAGCCTGATGACGTTCCCCTCACGGTGCTGAGGCACGCCACCAGCAAGATCGCCACCGCTGAGGACCTTGCCGCCATCGGCACCCTCGGCTTCAGAGGCGAGGCTCTTGCTGCCATTGCCTCTGTTTGCAAGCTGCGTATGATCTCAAGAGTTAAGGAGAACCTCCTTGGCACCATTATGGAGTGCGAGGGCGGCGAGATCATCGATATAACGGAAACAGGCGCCTCAGTCGGCACTACCGTAGTTGTTTCCGAGCTTTTCTATAACGTACCCGCAAGACGCAAATTTCTGAAAAAGGACGCCTCTGAGGGAGCGGCTGTTTCTGCCGTTATGGAAAAGATCGCCGTTTCCAGCCCCGAAGTTTCCATAAAATATATCCAGGACGGAGTAGTCCGCTTCACAACAACAGGCTCAGGCAAGCTGATAGACGCTATTTACAGCGTTTTCGGCAAGGATACCGCCAAGCGTATGAGCCCCGTTGACCGTACGGACGGAAACGGTATCCGTATTTTCGGCTATATCGGTGAGCCGGATCTCGTCCGCTCAAACAAAAACTCGGAAAACTTCTTTATAAACGGCCGATTTGTTAAGAGCCGCACAGCCATGGCGGCTATAGAACAGGCCTACTCAACCAGAATTCCCCACTCAAAATTCCCCGTTTGCATACTGAATATCCAGCTCAATCCCGCTATTGTGGACGTTAACGTCCACCCCTCAAAGCTTGAGGTGAAGTTTGCAAACGAGCGTATCATATTCGAGGCGGTTTACTATGCGGTGCTCAATACCCTTGAGAGCTCTGCCTCGCGCCCCGAAATGCGCCTCGGCTCCTCCGACCTTCCCTTTTTCGGAGGAGATACTCCAAAGGCCCCCCCGAAAAGGCCGGAGCCGTATAAGAAAAGTCAAACGGCCGACCCGAGAGCAGCCTTCGTTCCCGTTGAGCGCCCCCGGGAGGAGCGCCCGGATAAAGCGCAGATAAAAATCAGCGTTCCCACACCGGCTCCCACCCCTTCTCCCACACCGAGAGAGACAGCCTTTGCCCCTCTGCCGGGAGAAATGCCGCCGAGAGAGGCAGCTCCCAAGGCAGCATCACCTGAGACTCCCCCTGATGTTACTAACCCCGAGAAAGCGCAGATTCTCGCTCCCACACCGGTTCCCACACCGAAAAGTGCCCCCTCTCAGCCTGAAGGCATAGAGAAAAAGGCACAAAAAGCCGAGCCGGCCGCAGAGGAGTGCCCCATTCCCGACTATAAGATCCTCGGCGAAGCATATAACTGCTACGTTATAGTTCAGCTTGAGGACAGGCTCCTTATGATAGATAAGCACGCCGCTCACGAGCGCATCCTATTTGACGAGCTTTGCAAAAATATGGAGCGCGGCGAAAAAACGAGCCAGATACTTATGTATCCTCTCCGTATCCCCATCCGCGAGGCAGAGGCCCTTGCCCTTGAGGAATACGGTGAAAAGGTGAGAGCCATGGGCTTTGCCTATACCTATGAGAGAGAACGTGCCAGCCTTTGTGTTACCGAGGTGCCCACACATCTTGGCAGAGATACGGGTGCCGATATGATAAGCGAGCTTGCAACGGTGCTTTCCGATGCAACGGGCAGCGTTGAGGCAACAGGTGCCAGATTCTTTGAGGCAAAGCTTTACCAGGCCTCCTGCAAGGCGGCCATCAAGGGCGGCAGAGTTTACGGGCAGGACCATATCAAATGGATCTGCGACAGGCTCCTCAAATCTCCGGGAGAGGACGGAGCCGTTATCAAGACCTGCCCCCACGGCAGACCGGTTGCCTTTGAGATCAAAAAAACTTCCATCGAACGCCAGTTCGAAAGACTTGTATAAATACGAGGTATTCTATGTTCACACTGATGATAAAAGACGGCAGAGCACGCCGAGGAAAGCTTATTACCCCCCACGGAGTTATCGAGACCCCCGTTTTTATGAACGTTGCAACCTGCGCCGCTATCAAGGGCGGCCTTGATGCATGGGACCTTGAGGAGGTGGGCTGTCAGGTAATGCTCTCAAATACCTATCACCTTCACCTTCGCCCCGGCGACAGGCTCGTTCACGATATGGGCGGCCTACAGGGCTTCACAGGCTGGAAAAAGCCTATCCTCACCGATTCCGGCGGATTTCAGGTGTTCTCCCTTTCCTCTCTCAGAAGGATCAAGGAGGAGGGCGTTTATTTCGCCTCTCATATTGACGGAAAGAGGATCTTTATGGGCCCTGAGGAGAGTATGCAGATCCAGTCCAACCTTGGCTCCACCATTGCCATGGCGTTTGACGAATGCATAGAAAACCCTGCAGAGTATAAATATACAAAGAAATCCTGCGACAGGACCTTCCGCTGGCTTGAGCGCTGTAAGGCAGAAATGGCCCGCCTCAACTCTCTCCCCGATACTGTAAACCCAAAGCAGATGCTTTTCGGAATCAATCAGGGAAGCACCTATGAGGACCTTCGTATTGAGCATATGCAGAAAATAGCAGAGCTCGGTCTGGACGGATATGCCATCGGCGGTCTTGCCGTTGGCGAGGAGGCAGAGGAGATGTACCGTATTATCAATGCGGTAGAGCCCTATATGCCCGAAAATAAGCCCAGATATCTTATGGGAGTAGGAACGCCCCAGAACATTCTTGAGGCAGTTCATATGGGAGTGGACTTTTTCGATTGCGTAATGCCCTCCAGAAATGCCCGCCACGGAAACGTGTTCACCTGGCACGGCAAGGTAAATATTATGAACGAAAAGTACGCAAAGGACCCCCGCCCCATCGACGAAAACTGCGGATGCCCCGCCTGCCGCCACCATAGCCGCTCCTATATCCGTCACCTGATAAAGGCTAAGGAGGCCGTTGGTATGCGCCTTGCCGTTCAGCATAACCTTTATTTCTATAATGAGCTTATGAGAAAGATCAGAGATGCCCTTGACGGAGGCTATTTTGAGGCCTTTTACCAGAAGTATCATAACGCCCTCGCAGAAAGAAGCAAGGATTAATAAAAAAGCTGCTGTAAACAGCAGCTTTCAGGCTGTCGAAAAAGGCGCAGACCGCAAATATATCCAAAACAAAGACAGCCGGATCGAAGCTTTAACTGTAAACGGCAAAACCAACAAATAATTAAAGCTGTATTAAAGAAATCCCCTGATTTTCAGGGGATTTCAAGCTTTTCGCCCTTTCAAGTCCTGACGTACCTTTGTACGCCTACGGCCTTTAAAGGCCGAAATCTGCATCCTTCTCGACAGCCTGAGGCAGCTTGTCGATAACTTTATCGACAAGCTGAAAGCTGCTGTAAACAGCAGCTTTTTTTACGCCTGAGAGAATATTTTAAGGTTTCACATAACCGTAGGGGCGAACTGTGTTCGCCCGTCATCAGAACAATTAAAATAGCCATGTCATCCTTCGTCGCAGGCTCCTCAGGATGACAGAGATTTATACCAAACTCGTTTTGGTTCACGTTCCCTTTCTGTAAGCCTGTGTTCAGTACAGAAATCGTTTCGTTTTTCCGTTTGACACATATTAAAATCGCAACCAAATCCTCTATGAATGGAGCTTTATAATATTGACTATAGCTTCACTTTATTGTATCATTTACTTATAAATCAATTTGAAAGGTGATCTGAATGAAATACGAGATCTTTGGCGCCGAGGGCGTTTCTCTCTCCTTTGAGGAGTCCGTTGCCGGCGAAATAACCTACGTTAAGGTAAAAATGAACACTTCTGCCCCTGAGGTACCCTCTGAATTCACCCTTCAGTGGTTCGAGCCCGTTTGCGAGAACTACTCCTTCTGGGGACCCAACGTTGGCACTCTCCGCCATCTTGCACCCGACTGGGGCGCCCGCACCACCGATTCACGAATTGCCTCCGGCGCACCTGTTCACGCCGTTATATCAAACGAGGGCAAAAATCGCACCACCATAGCTATTTCCGACCCCAAGATCCCCACAAGGATCTCTACCGGTATTAACGAAAAAAGAGCGGAAATGTGCTATAAGGTCTCCTTCTTCACCAAGCCCACCACCCCAATAGACAGCTACGAGGCCACCGTTCGCATCGACCGCAGAAACGATCATTACTGCGACACTCTCAGAGATGCCGCTAAATGGTGGGAGACCGACTGCGGATACGAATCTGCCACCGTTCCCGAGCACGCAAAGCTCCCCATGGACTCTCTTTGGTACTCCTTCCACCAGGATCTTGACTTTGAAAAGGTGCTTTGTGAGTGCCGCCTTGCGAAGCCCCTCGGCCTTGATACCGTTATTATTGACGACGGCTGGCAGACCACCGACAACGGCGGAGGCTACGCCTACTGCGGCGACTGGCAGCCCATCGGCCTTCCCCGCATAGCTGAGCTTGTGGAGGAGATACACAAGCTGGGCCTCAAGGTCATTCTCTGGTTCTCCGTTCCCTTCCTCGGCAAGTACTCTGACAGCTTTGAAAAGTTCAAGGACCTTACACTTTATTCCTTCTTCGACGACACCGTTTACGTTCTCGACCCTCGCTACAAGGAGGTCAGGGAATATCTCACCGCCTTCTACACGAAAGCTGTCAGTGAATGGAAGCTGGACGGCCTGAAGCTTGACTTTATAGATTCCTTCTGCCTCGGCAACGACGAGGGCAAGCCGGCCCACCTCCGTGACTATCAGAGCCTTGAGGATGCTGTTGAGGCCCTTATGGAGGACGTGAAGACCGCCCTCACCGCCATTAACAGTGACGTTATGGTTGAATTCCGCCAGAGCTATATCGGCCCCGCCATCAGAAAATACGGCAATATGCTCCGTGTTGGAGACTGCCCCTGCGATGCTATGGCCAACAGACGTGCCATTATCGACCTTCGCCTCATCTCCGGAGAAACGGCAGTTCACTCCGATATGCTTATGTGGAACGTTAACGATACGCCCGAAAGCGTTTCGCTCCAGCTGGCCTCAATACTTTTCTCCGTTCCCCAGATATCAGTTCATCTTGATAAGGTAACTGCCGAGCAGAAAAAGGCCCTTGCATTTTATCTTGATTTCTGGAGAGAGAACAGAGACCTTCTTCTCAACGGAAGCCTCTACGCCAACGCCCCCGGCACCCTCTACAGCAAGGCATACAGCGAGAAGGATAACAGGGCTGTTTGCGTTAACTACGAGGACCCCGTTGTTGACGGAAATTGGGAAAGCTTTACTGCAGTTAACTGCACAGGCGGCGCATTCCTCTACCTTGATGGCTTTGAGGGCAAGAGCTACAGAGCGGTCAACTGTATGGGAGAGACCCTTGCAGAGGGTACCCTCACCGCCGGTATTGAAAAGATCACCGTTCCCCGAGGCGGCATGATCTTCGTAAAGTAAATAATATATTAAAAAAACGATGCTTTGCATCGTTTTTTCTTTATATCATATCCCCGTTTTTTCGGGTAGCTTGAAGCGAGAAAGGATCATTGATAACTGTCGCCCTGAGGAGGGAAAAGGATCACCCTGATATTCTTTTTTAGGCTTTTGCACTGCTCGATCACGTGCCTTGTTCCCTTAGACCTTCCGTTCCAAAATGCTATTACAAGATCGGCATATTCGATTATCTGTATATTTCTTTTCAGCGGTGCTCCCTTTTTGTATTTTTCGTATTCCGGCAAAAA
>JAFQNM010000086.1 GCA_017395885.1 Clostridia bacterium
AACACCCTTACCGAGCATGAGCCATATAGCCGCTGTTACAAGCGCTACGGCTATTACAACTGGCACGAACATGCCCGAAACCTTATCTGCCACCTTTGCTATGGGAGCCTTTGTTGCCTGTGCATCGCTGACCATTTTTATGATCTTTGACAGTGCAGTATCCTCACCGACTCTTTCGGCACGGCATTTTATAAAGCCGGAGAGACATACGGTGGCCGCAGAAACACGGCTGCCCTCTGATTTATCCACAGGCAAGGATTCTCCCGTCAGGGCAGATTCATCCACTCCTGCCTCTCCCTCAAGAACAATTCCGTCCACGGGGACGGCGCCTCCTGCTCTTACCACGAAAACGTCGCCTACCGCAACGTCCTCTGCCGTTATCTCAACCTCCTTGCCGTCTCTTATTACAACAGCAGTTTGCGGAGCCATTGCCATAAGCGAGCGGAGTGCATCTGCGGTCTTGCCCTTGGAACGTGCCTCAAGCATTTTGCCTACGGTAATGAGCGCAAGGATCATTGCGGCCGACTCAAAATACATACCGTGAAGATAGGTATGAGCGGCAAAACGGTCACCCGTTGCCTCTGCATATGCTGTGAGCAAAAGCAGATACACGCTATACCCGAAGGATGCTGCAGAGCCTAAAGACACAAGCGTATCCATATTGGGTGAGCGGTTAAGCAGGCCCTTTGTGCCGCTTATGAAGAATTTTTGATTTATTACAATTACGGCGGCGGAAAGGATAAGCTGAACGATTCCCACTGCAGTCAGGCATTCATCAAAAAAGCGTGGAAGAGGAAAGCCCCACATCGTATAGCCCATGGAAAAATACATCAGCAAAAGCAAAAAGCCCACAGATGCCACAAGCCTTTTCAAAAGCTTTGGCGTTTCTCTATCCTTAAGCTCATCCCCTGCGGGTGCCTTCTCGGCCTCTCCCTTTTGGGATGCTCCGTAGCCTGCAGCCTCAACTGCGGCTATTATTTTTTCATCGGGAGCCGTTCCCTCAACTCCCATAGAATTGGTGAGCAGGCTGACAGAGCAGCTATCTACTCCCTCAACTGCAAGAACTGCCTTTTCTACCCTTGCACTGCAGGCGGCACAGCTCATTCCGGTTACGTTATAAGTTTTCATTTTTATCTGTTCTTTCCTGATAGTTCGTTTCTGTATGAAGCATATCGGTGACAACAGGCACCAAGGCCATGCATATCACTTCATCAGCTTTGCTATTACTGTGCAAAGCTCATCCACCGTTTCCTCCTTGCCTGCTCTTATATCATCGGCTACGCAGGTCTTAATATGGTGCGACAGCAGCTCCTTATTGAAGGAATTGAGGGCACTTGCGGCTGCGGATACCTGCACGATTATATCCGTGCAATAGCTATCCTCCTCAACCATTTTTCGTATTCCTCTGATCTGCCCCTCTATTCTGAGCAATCTGTTTACCAGATCGCGGTACTCATTCTCTTCTCTGATTTTCTTTCTGCAGGAGCAGGTGACCTTATCCTCCGGCATTTTCTTTCCCCCTCTCTGTTTCTGATCTTAGTATATACCCCCCGGGGGTATATGTCAATATGTAAATTTTACATAACATCGCTTTTTTTACTTGAAAACTGTTATCGCATTATATATAATGTTCTCATCTGCAAACGTTTTGAACGGAGTTATTATGATCAAAAAACGACTGACTGCCTTTCTTTTTACATTTGTTTCCCTTATTTATCTTGAGGTACTTATACGCCTATTCACCTTTGGCTCCTTCGATGCCAGATTTTTCTTTACCGTGGCGTTCACCTTGCCCGCCGCAGGATTTATCTTTCTTTTTACTCTTTTCAAAAACAGCTCTCTTTTTAAGATAATCTACAACGCCCTTATAGGTGTGGCTACACTTATCTGTCTTATTCAAACTGTTTATTTTAATATTTTCGGAAATCTTTGCTCCGCTGCACTTGTTTCTCAGGGCGGAGATGCCGTTACAAATTTTGCAGGTCAGACCCTTGCCGCAATTCTGGACAGTATTTTTCCCTTGATCCTTCTGCTTTTGCCGCTTGCTGCATCCGTTACTCTGACCGCTACGGGAAGGCTGACCTTCGAAAAGGCCCGTCCCTCTCTCTCCGTAACGGCAGCAGCAGCCGTTATACTGGCTCACGGCCTTGCCGTTGCATCTCTTACCGTTGGCGGTACGGGAAGCTTTTCTCCCCTCGGCACATACACCTCCCTCTCTGCACCGATGGACGGAGCAGCCCAAAGCTTTGGCCTTTTTTCTGCCCTCAGGCGAGACGTTGAGAATCTTATACTCAGATCCTTCGGATTTTCTGATACCAATGACGTCGTTATTACGGAGCCCGCTGACAGCGACACCGTTTTCTCGGAGGAGGAATACAACGTTTTAAGCATTGATATGGACGATTTTATCGACGAATACTCAGGTATATCAAAAAGCATCGATCAGATCAGCTCCTTTATCGCAAGCCGCACTCCCACCGAAAAGAACGAATACACAGGCATGTTTGAGGGATACAATCTTATCACCATTTGCGCAGAATCCTTCTCACCCTATGCCATCAGCGAGGAACTTACTCCCACACTTTACAAAATGTCCACCGAGGGCTTCATATTTGAAAACTTTTACGGCTCCTTCTCCTCTCTTACAACAAACGGTGAATACACCTTCCACACAGGTATGTTTCCCGACGTTGCCACCACGGCAAGCTTCTACGCCGCAAAGGACAATGCTCTGCCCTTTACCTTGGGCAATATGTTCTCTGCAAGCGGAGTTGACACCTATGCATACCACAACTATCTCGGCACCTATTTTAACCGTGAGCTTACTCACCCGAATCTGGGATACGATGTTTTCAGAACGCCTGACCGGGGGCTCGACATTGACATAGACTGGCCCTCATCAGACCTTGATATGATAAAGGCAAGCGTTGATGAGTATATCGGCAAAAACAAACAGTTTCACACTTATTATATGACCTTCTCCGGCCACTATAAGTATGACCTGAACAATCCTATGGCAATAAAGAATTACGATGCCGTTAAGGACCTTTCCTATCCCACCGCAGTTAAGGCATATCTTGCCTGCAACCTTGAGCTTGAATATGCGCTGGAATACCTTGTTGAGGCGCTTGAGGAGGCGGGAATTGCCCATAAGACCGTTATCGCTCTTGCTAACGATCATTTTCCCTACGGTCTTACCATGGACCAGTACTCCACCTTGGCAGGGGAAAGGATTGACAACGATTTTGAAAAATACAGGAACAGCTTTATCCTTTGGTCTCCCTCTATGGAGGAGCCTGTCAGGGTTGAAAAGCTTTGCTCCACCATTGATATTCTCCCAACCCTGCTCAATCTTTTCGGCTTTGAATACGACTCAAGATTCATCATGGGAAGCGATGCCCTCTCAGATGGCGACGGAATAGCAATACTTGCAAACTCCAGCTTCATCACCGAGGATTTCAGATTCAATGCAGAGGATAACGTTACGGAAAGCCTGAACGGTGAGGACGTGCCTGAGGCAGAGGTTATCCGGATGCAGAACCGTGTCCGCAACATAATGAACATTTCAAAGCTTATATTAACGACCGACTACTACAGCTATTACGTGGATTATTTGAGCGAGGATTAGCTATTATCACTTAAGCAGGCAGAGCTGCCCTGTGACCGGGGCACTCTGCCTCTCTTTTTTCGTTTCATTATTATTATAATTATTCTTGACAAAGGTCGTATTTAGTGGTATAATCCGTTTGTTAAAGGCTTTGACGGAGACAGTAGCTGCGCAAATGATCCAAAGCGAGTCGGAGACGGTGTGAGCCCGACGGTCGTTACGCTTGTGAATATCACTCCCGAGCTGCAGGGCGAAATCAGTAGTCCGTGCCGGTGCCTACCCGTTACCGTGGGCGCATATGACTGTATGCAGGTGGTTTCAAAGGTTCCCCTTTGTCTTGCGACGGGGGATTTTTTTATTGCTTTTTTAATTCATTACCATAATTTTTTGAAAAGAGGAAAACATTATGTTCAATAAGGTTCCTACCGACTTAAACTTTGTTCCCCGAGAAAAGGCTACTCTTGAGTTCTGGAAGGAAAACCGGATCTTTGAGCAGAGCCTTGATCAGAGATCAAAGGACAATACCTACACATTCTACGACGGACCTCCCACCGCTAACGGCAAGCCTCATATCGGCCACGTTCTTACCCGTGTTATCAAGGATATGATCCCCCGTTACCACGCTATGAAGGGCTCATACGTTCCCAGAAAGGCCGGTTGGGATACTCACGGCCTTCCCGTTGAGCTTGAGGTCGAGAAGCTTCTCGGCATCGACGGCAAGGAGCAGATCGAGGAGTACGGCATCGCTCCCTTTATCGCTAAGTGTAAGGAATCCGTTTGGAAGTACAAGGGCATGTGGGAGTCCTTCTCCGACACCGTTGGCTTCTGGGCAGATATGAACGATCCTTACGTTACATACCACGACTCCTACATC
>JAFQNM010000087.1 GCA_017395885.1 Clostridia bacterium
ACAAGGACAAGGCAGTCCTCAATATCCGCAAATTTGATCTTTGACTCGTTTTTATTATACTTGCCCTGAGCCTTCAGCTTCTTGTCCACAGAGTAGACAAAAGCGTTCTGAACGGCTCTGTCGGGAGAGCCGCCGTGCTCAAGGAAGCTTGAGTTATGATAATACTCAATAATGTTAACCGTATTGGAAACGCAGAAAGCAATATCTGCAACAAGCTTATATTCAGGCTTGTCCGCACGGTCACGTCCAACGACCTCGCCCATTTTCCAAAGAACGGGCTGAGTGATGGCAGTATCTCCCGCAAGACGGGCAACGTAGTCGGATATGCCGTTGGGATAGAGGAATTCCTGCTCAAAGAAGGAGCCGTCCTCGTTTTCAAACTTAAGGATAAACTTCAGTCCCGCATTGACCACCGCCTGCTTTTCCAGAACGTCGCAATAAAACTTACAGGGAATGTCGATGGAGGTGAATACCTCAAGGTCGGGGCGCCAGTACGTCACCGTACCGGTACGTCTCTCCTTTTTATCAAGGGGGCGCACCTCAAGCTCTCCCACGGGAGAGCCTTTCTTGAAGGACATGTGCGACTCTGTTTCCCCATTAAATGAGAATACCTCGAAAAACTCAGAGGAATACTGGGTTGCGCAGGCACCGAGACCGTTGAGACCAAGAGAAAACTCGTAAGCACCGCCGCCCTGGTTGTTATTATATTTTCCGCCTGCATAAAGCTCACAGTAGATAAGCTCCCAGTTGTAGCAGTCGTATTTTTCGTTATACCCCATGGGGACACCGCGTCCGCGGTCGTCCACCTCAATGGAATGATCCTTGTATGCGGTGACCGTAATAACGGAGCCGAAGCCCTCTCGTGCTTCGTCCACGGCATTTGAGAGTATCTCGAAGAAGGAGTGCTCACAGCCCTCGATACCGTCGGAGCCGAAAATAACACCCGGGCGCTTTCTTACTCGGTCGGCGCCTTCAAGCTTTTCGATGGACTGGGCGTTATATTGGAGATTTTCTTTCTTTTTTGCCATTAGATGGGCGTTCCTTTCTTTAGCTGTTGCCAAGGTCAGAGTTTTAAAGGAGTTTCAGACTTTTACCAGGAATACTTGGATACCTCGCCCTCAGGGCTTACCAAAAGGTATCCGCAAAGAGACGATCTGCCCTGCTCTTCAATAAACCATGATACACGCACCTTAAAATACGTTGTTTGGCCATCCTCAAGGGTTCCGTCATAAGAATAGGCATACTTGTAGCCTGTTTCGTTATCTACCTCTCCAAGCCACTCCTTTGCTGCCGCCACAGCCTCGTCGGGAGTTGATATCTTATCGACAGCAGTGGTTTCATCTTCTGTTTCGGGTTCAGTCTCCTCAGTTGCTGTGGTTTCATCACCGTCTTCAGTGTCCGGAGCCGTTGTTCCCTCGGGCGCAGGGGCTGTGACGTCCTCAAAGCCCTCGGGACTCGTTACGGGGATCGTTGTCTCTGCATCCGTTTCATTATCTGCAATATTTGTACTGCAGGATGCAAGAAGGCATACTGTAGCAATAAGGAGAGCTATTGATATAAGCTTTTTCATAACTTATCCTCTCTTTTTTTATTTTTCGTGAGAGCTGAGCTTGTTATTAAGCTTACCAAGGTCGTTGGATGTGGTAAGCGTTTCCATATTGTAAAGTGCAAGAAGCTTTTCAGCTCCATGCTCCTCACAGATGGCAATAGTATCGGGTGCGCTTGTTCTCAGATCGAGAAGCACCAGATCGTAGTGTCTTGCAAGGAAGGGCGCAAGGCTGTCTGCAAAGGAGTCGCGTACAAGCACCAGGGTCTCTCGCTCTTCTCCATTCATTCTTATTTCCACGTATCCGTTATTATTACCGCCAAGGAAGGATGCATACTTATCTTTTGTTTCAAGCATCTCTCTCAGGTAGAATGTATCAAAAACGTCGTAGCTCTTGCCGTTTTCCTCAGTCTTTGTTGCACTCTTATACTCATATCTGGGACTTTCGATCTTCAGTGTGACGTTCTCGTCTCCGTCCCAACGGAAATACTCGATAGTATCGCCGCCGACCCACTTGATACCTGCGCTTGACCACGTTGTTCCGAAAAATTCCTCTGTTGCAGTTTCAACGGTGAAATCGGAAAGCTCGTAGGGAGTCTCACCAAGGGCGCTTATGACCTCTCTGTATGCATAATATGCACCGAGGCTGGTCCAGTGGTGGTCGTTTTTGTAGTAGAGATAGTCCTCGTCCGTATTGCAAAGAGTATCACGGAGATTTATATAGTCTATCTCCTTTTCTGTGCATTTCTCGTCAAGGATACCGAATATTCGGTCTGAATAGTATGAGCCGTAAAGCTCGGGAATAACGTCCTCGCAAACGTCCATCTTACGTCCCGCAAAGGCAACGGTACAGTCAATGCCGTTCTCCTCGGCAATGGGAACAAATCTTCCCAGTGCTTTAAGGTTTGTTTCAAGCATCTTCTCGTCGGGATAATCGCTTCTCGCAATAAGGTATCCGTCCGAGCCGATAATTACGTTATTGTTCTGACCCTTGAGCTGAACTGTTTCGGAAAGGGCCTTAAGACCTATAAAGAAGTTTCTGCAGGGGAACTGATCTGCCATGTAGGTACCGAAATCTGCAGTAAAGCCTCCGTGAAGAAATCCGTCCACTGTGAACTCGGGAAAGGAAGAAAGGGAGGTATTTTCCTCTTCGGAGAAATCACGGTCGGGAACTACCCAAAAGGCAACTGCGAAAAAGAAGATAAAGCCCATTACCAGAGCTGTTACAAGAATATTTTCAAAGCGGCTCTCTTTGCTTTTGGAAAGCTGAAGCTGGAGAGAATTCTTTGCCACGTCATCGGCGGACTTGATTTTTTCTTTAGCCATTTATCTTTCTCCTTTCTTAGAATCTGAAGTAGAGGAAGGGATTATAGGAGGAGTCAACAAGATATGCGGTGCAAACCACCAGCATAGCAAGGCAGCCTACTGCGATAACCGTACGTGCCGCTTTTCCGGAGGAATAGAATTTGTAGAAAAGTGTCTTGGGAAGGGGCGTTGATGCGATTGCAAGTATGGCAAGGAAGGGCAGGCTTCTCACAAGGTCGAAGGTTGCGCCTGCCTCTGTAAATCCGACAGTTCCAACGCCAAACATATAGCCCAGATGGGTCATACCTGCCGAGAGGTCCTCAAATCCGAAGAGGAGCCAGCCGAACAGCACGATGATAAGGGTATATAAATGAGAAACTGCGCTTGGCAGCTTCTTGAGTATCTTGAGAAGGAAGGTCTTTTCAATAAGGAGAAGAATACAGTAGTACAGGCCCCAAAGGACGTAGTTCCAGCTTGCGCCGTGCCAGAGACCTGTAAGGAACCATACTACGATAATATTGCGGTACATCTTCCACTTTGCCCCCCTGTTTCCTCCAAGGGGTATGTAAACGTATTCTCTGAACCACGTGCCCATGGAGATGTGCCAACGGCGCCAGAATTCCGTAACGCTCTTTGAAACGTAGGGATAGAAGAAGTTTTCCTTAAAGGTGAAGCCCAACATTTTTCCGAGACCGATAGCCATATCGGAATATCCGGAGAAGTCGAAATAGAGCTGGAAGGAATAGAATATGATACCAAGCCATGCACCGGCAACGGTTGCATCAGTTTCAGTGCCTGCACGGAACGCATCCCAAAGCTCACCGGCACAGTTTGCAAGAAGGATCTTCTTTCCAAAGCCGCAAACAAAGGTACGGATACCGGATGCAAACATATCGATGTTGTGAGGTCTCTTTCTCAGCTGGTCGTCAACGTCCTGATATCTTACGATGGGACCTGCGATAAGCTGAGGGAAAAGAGTAACGTATGCGCCGAAGGATGCAATATTTTTCTGCACCTTTGCGGTACCCATATAAATATCAAGGGTATAGGACATTGTCTGGAAGGTATAGAAGGAAATACCTATGGGAAGCTCTATATTTGAAAGAGTCGGTATCTTCTGCAAGAAATCCAGGGGAATGAGCTGAAGATTTTCTATGATAAACGTATAATACTTAAAGAAACAGAGAACAGAAAGATTACATATAACGCTTATCAGCATAAACACCGTAGCTTTTTTCTTGTTCGTCTCTCTGTATTTGCCCACAAAATATCCGCAAGTGTAATCCAGAACGATGGAAAACAGCATGATAAAGATATATACGGGCTCTCCCCAGCCGTAAAAGACAAGGCTGACGATAAGAAGGACAAAGTTTCTCATAACGTTGGGGACCAGATAGTAGATAAGTATGGTCACCGCAAAGTAAAGGAAGAGAAACTCAAGAGATGAGAAAACCATAAAAGATCCTTTCAATACCTTTCTGATAACGATTATGTTAAGCCAAACTTAACCAAATAACATTATAGCACAAATTTTTCAAAAAGGAAGGGCATTTTTGAAAAAGAAAAGACTGCTCAGGCTTTTTCAGCCTGTTCGCAGTCTTTTTTATTCAGGTCACGGACGCCAGCCATTCCACCCACTGCTTATAATACTTAGGCATGGGATGGAAATCGTCGGTGCAGTATGCGGCACCGAGAGCACTGTTTGAGTCGTCAAATATGGTATTTACGTCCACGTATATTATGCTCGCACCGTCTGCAAGGGACGCAGCATAGTCATTCATTGCGTTAAGACGTGTGTTATTATAGGTCTCGTCACGCTCTGAGCGGCTATGAGTTATGTGAAGATTTGCGCAAACGTATACCGTGGCATCGGGCTGTGCCGCTCTCACAAGGTTCACAAGCTCAAGATACTTTGTGCACCACACGTTAATATTGGTACCTATCTCGTTGATGCCCAGCATGATGTATACCCTGTTATAGGTGTTTTCCGAAAGCAGATCCTCAAGCAACACCGCTTCGCCCTCGCTGCTTCTCACCTCTAAGGTTTCAGTGAAAGCACGGAAAACAGACATTCCCTTCGTTGCAAATACGTCAGCAGTGCCAAGACCGCCAAAGGCGGAAATGCCAACTGTACGTGAGTCGCCGATAAAGAGAGAATTATCAAATTCTGTAGGATCAACAGGTTCCGGCGGGGTATAGTCTGTGGCAGGCTCAGTTACCACAGGCGCTGCCGTGGTCTCCGGCTCAGTTTCCGGAGGGGCTGTCTCAGGAGGCGCTGTTGTCTCGGGGGGTGCTGTCGTTTCAGGCTCCGCTGTTGTCTCCGGCACCGTTGTTTCAGGCTCCGCCGTGGTCTCAGGCGCCGTTGTTTCAGGCTCTGCCGTGGTTTCGGGCTCCTGTGTCGTTTCAGCCGCCGCTGTCGTCTCCTCTGTTGTTACATCGTCCCTGGAAAAAACGTTTATACTGTCTTTTATATGTGTTACTACGTCTCCGGCCGCATGGGAAAGCGTAG
>JAFQNM010000088.1 GCA_017395885.1 Clostridia bacterium
TCATCTGCTCTCTCATCGTTTTAAAAAAGCTCATCTTATCCACCTATACCCTTTATACCCTTTTCAGCATTTCTCTCAGCTTATCTCTTCCTCTGGTGAGCTGCATTCTCACCGTACCCTCTCTTACATGAAGCAAGCGCCCTATCTCACGGACTGACATTTCCTCAAAATAATAAAGATATATGACCGTTCTCAGCTTCGGCGTCATCTGTCGGATGGCTACGTATACGTCATTCTCCCGACCTTGCGAAAAAATGAACTGCTCATTCTCTGCCTCACTTATGGGAACTGCTCTTTTCCATATGGATGCATTGCTGTGCTTTTTGCAAAGATTAAGCGTTGTTCGTATGAGCCATGCCTTTTCGTGCTCACTGTCTCTGAAGCGGGGACGGCTTTTCCAGAGTGCCACGAAAACATCCTGAAAAACGTCGTCTGCATCGTATTTCGTTCTTGTATGTGTAAGGGCCACGCCGTATACGGTGGTCCTGTATTTTTCTATCATCTGTTCTATTTCCAGATCCTTGCCGTTTTTCACTCAGGTCCCCCCTTTACACATATAACTACCTAATTATACGAAAAATGCCACATCCTTTGGTGAATTTTTTCGAAACACTGCACTTTTTGAAAAATCTTACAGCAGTTTTAAAAGTTTTTGGAAACTTATACCCTTTCTCATTGACACGTATCGCTTTTGTGTGATATATTAAGATGATAAATAATGAATTTTTGAGGTGTATTATGTTTGGTGTTAACGTTACCGATTACGACAGAAAAGTTTGGGAAGAGGAGCTCTGCGATTTCCTGCCTGACAGGATCGTGGATGCTCACGTACATATCTACAAGGAGGAAATGCAGAGGATAAAGCCCGAAAACCGCAAGGGCTGTGTTAACTGGCCTCACATGGTAGCTCCCGATCTTACCATTGAGGATATGAAGCACTCCTTCTCTCAGATGTTCCCCGGAAAGAATGTTAAGGCTGTTATTATGGGTATGCCCACCTGCCGCCTTGATGAGGTGAACGATTATGCTCTCTCCTGTGCAAAGCAGGAAGGCATTCCCGCTCTCTACTGCACAAACTGGGACACAACAAAGGATGAGATCCGTGCCGCAATGGCACAGGGCTTTGCAGGCATCAAGCCCTATCTCAACAACTGCCCCTCCTATATCCCCGAAAAGGAGGTTCGTATTTTCGACTACCTTACCAAGGAGCATATGGAGGTTATGGATGAGCTCGGCGGCATCGTTATGCTCCACATTCCCCGCTCTCTCCGTCTGCGTGACCCTGTGAACCTTGCTCAGATGATGGAGATCGAGGAAAAGTATCCCAATGCTAAGGTAATTATTGCTCACATCGGCCGTGCCTACGTTCCCTCCGATATAGGCGATGCCTTTGAGGTTCTTAAGAACACAAAAAATATGCTCTTCGATTTCACGGCAAATACTCTTACCCTTGCAATGACAAAGTGCATCGAGACAGTTGGCCCCAAGCGTATTATGTTCGGCTCCGATATGCCTATCACCAAGATGCGTATGTACCGTATCTGCGATGAGGACCGTTACGTGAACGTTGTTCCCCGCGGATTCTATGGCGACGTTTCCGGCGACCCCAATATGCGCGAGGTTGACGACTGGAGCGAAATGACCACCTTTATGTACGAGGAGCTTCGTGCGTTCAAAAAATGTGCTGAGGAGCTTTCTCTCTCAAAGGCTGACGTTGAAGATATTCTTTGCAACAACGCTGCAAATCTTTTCGGTATTAAGTTTTAATTATTAACGAGGATAGAATTATGAAAAAGATCAAGATCGGCTTTATGCCCCTTTACATCAAGCTTTACGACGATATCAACCTGAACGTTCGCGCGCGCCTTGACGAGTTTTATGAAAAGCTGGCCTGCGCCTTCGAGGAGGACGGCTTTGAGGTCGTTCGCAATCCCTTCTGCCGCATCAAGCCTGAGTTCGAGGCTTGCGTTGCCAAGTTCGAAAGCGAAAAGTGTGACTGTATCGTTACATGGCACGCTGCATACTCGCCCTCTCTTGAATCTATCGATGCTCTTGCAGCCACAGATCTTCCCATAGTTGTTCTTGATACAACAGAGACATATGACTTCTTCCACTCTACCGATCCCGATGCCATAAACCTTAACCACGGCATCCACGGTGTTATGGATATGACCAATATGCTCCTTCGCCGCGGCAAGGCCTATGCCATCGCCGCAGGTCACTTCCCCCAGAGCGACGTTATCGAAAAGGCAGGCCGTCTCGTTAAGGCTGCTGCAGGCGCTGCCAGCCTCAAGGGAAGCAGGGTCGGCACCATCGGCGGCAGCTTTGACGGTATGGGAGATTTCCTCATTTCCGATGAGGAGCTTCTCGAAACCTTCGGCGTTACCGCTGTTTACTCAGACGGCAAAACGCTGACAGCGCTCCAGAGTGCTGTTACAGAGGAGGAGATCGAGGCCGAGATCGAAAAGGATCTTGAAATGTGCCAGGTGATCTCTCCCTTTACAAGAGATACTCACGCAAAAACAGTTCGCAACTGCCTTGCGGTGAGAAAATGGATCGAGAACGAAAACCTCGGTGCTTTTACCGTTAACTTCCGCGAGATCAGACCCTCCAACGGCCTTTCCGTTATGCCCTTTATGGAGGCCTGCAAGGCTATGGCCAGAGGAACAGGCTATGCCGGTGAGGGTGACGTTCTCACAGCGGCTATTACAGGTGCGCTCCTTCGCGGCTTCGGCGAAGCAGCATTCGTTGAAATATTCTGCCCCGACTGGAAGGGCGGCTCTCTCTGCCTCTCCCATATGGGCGAGTTCAACCTTGCTCTCTCCGAAAAGAAGCCTGAGATCAAGGAAACAGACTTTATCTTCGGTGAGGCAGATAACCCCATTGTTTGCTATGGCTGCTACAAGGCAGGCGAGGCTGTTTTCATTAACGTATTCAAGGGTCAGAATGGCTATAATATGCTCATCTCTCCCGTTGATATGATCCAGAACAAGAAGGATAACTACCAGGGTAGCGTTCGCGGCTGGATGAAGCCCAAAATGCCTCTGGAGAGATTCCTCAGCGAGATCAGCACCCACGGTGTTACTCATCACTCTGCACTCGTTTACGGCGCAGACCTTAATGAGCTTGAATTCTTCGGCAAGATCCTCGGCCTCAACGTTATCACAGTTAAATAA
This sequence comes from Clostridia bacterium, assembly GCA_017395885.1. Classification (GTDB taxonomy): domain Bacteria; phylum Bacillota; class Clostridia; order Oscillospirales; family CAG-272; genus Avispirillum. Next base: position 3,177 of record JAFQNM010000088.1, read on the forward strand.
TCCCAAAGAGCCCCTGCTGTGCCGGGGCTCTTATCTTTATCACTCCTTGACAGTAGCTGTTAAATTCCGATTTATCGGGGAGTTTGAAGCTGTGCAAACGTCAAAGGAGTCCGCACAGAATTAAGTGGCAAAAAGAGATTTCGCCCTCTGCGGAGGGCGAGCGGGGGTTACACCCCCTGCACCCCTGTTGTGCGGCAAAAGGTGTTTCGCCCTCTGCGGAGGGCGCCAAGGGCTCCGCCCATTGACCCTGCCGCCTTTTGAAAAAGGCGGGCGAAAACTTTAATAATTCGGCTTGTCGGTAAAGGGTGGTCGCTTTTTTGAACAAAGGCCCCGTGAGGGGCTTTTGTTGGTTTATATAAAGGGAGTGTGCTCCCTTTATATAAAACTGTTTAAAGTTTTTTGCGGAGCTTTTTTCCAAAAAAGCGACCGTTCTCCCCTCCCCGATAAATCGGGATTTGAAGTTTATCCTTTGTTATATTTACACGGGTTTAATATGTTCTTGACAAACGGGAATGCTTTATTTATAATTAAGTAAGTAATATGAAGAGAAAGGATACTTTTATGTACAATATAGGAATCGATCTTGGCGGTACTAATATTGCGGCCGGTATCGTCAACGAAAGCTATGAGATCATCAAAAAGGCTTCTACCCCCACAAACGCTTCTTCTGACAGAAATGCAGACGATATCACCGCTGATATTGCTACTCTTTGCAAGAATCTGGTAAGCGAGGCCGGCCTCACTATGGACGACATCGGCTCTATCGGTATCGCTACTCCCGGCACCGCTAACTGCGAGACCGGTGAGATCATTTATGCAAACAATCTTCCCTTCCGTCACTACGATATGCAGGGCAAGCTCTCTGCCGCTCTCGGTACAAGCAAGAGAGTTTTCATTGAAAACGATGCCAATGCTGCAGCTAAGGCTGAGTCTGTTGCAGGTGTTGCAAAGGGCTCCAAGTACTCTGTTATGATCACTCTCGGTACCGGCGTTGGCGGCGGTATCATTATCGATAATAAGATATACGCAGGCTTTAATAGCGCGGGCGGTGAGCTCGGACATATCGTTATCGAGGTCGATGGCGTTCAATGCTCTTGCGGACGTAAGGGCTGCTGGGAGGCTTATTCCTCCGCTACAGCGCTTATCCGTATGACTGAGGAAAAGATCGCGGAGTGCCGCGCGGAAGGCAGAGATTCTCTTATGCTCAAGGCTGACAAAGTCTCTGGAAGAACCGCTTGCGACGCTATGCGCGCAGGAGACGCGGCTGCTAAAGAGGTGTATGATAAGTACATTAAGTACCTCGCTTCAGGTCTCGCTACTATTATCAATATCTTCCAACCCGAAATAATCTCTCTCGGCGGTGGTGTCTCTAATGAAGGTCAGTCACTTATCGATGCCCTTCTTCCCATCGTCCGTAAGGAACAGTACGGCGGAGGTCTCGTTCCCTTGACCGACATACGTATCGCTAA
>JAFQNM010000089.1 GCA_017395885.1 Clostridia bacterium
AGAAAAGATATGCATGGCTCGTTCTGTTATTTTCTACCTGAAAATTCAGCACGTCCGTTATATGTCCCTGTCCGCACACACGGTCAAACGTGGCAGGACGGTATTTTCTGTACAGCGCCTGATGCATAAATACCTCCACAAAAAATAAAACAAGCCGCGGGGTAAGGCCATACACCCGTAATTCGCAATGACCTCATACGCGACACCGCACCCTCTGCTCAGAACAGGCTACCCTGCGGCACATCAGCTAAACCGCTTAATGCTGCTTGGTTCCCCACCTGACATGGTTCACAGCCGCCAATTGCGCTGGGACCCGTCCATCAACACAGAAAAATGCGATACAGACCGTACAAGACCAAAACTCCAAACGGGATACCACCCCTGCTATAGCGGATTTCAGGTAGAGGAGGCCGCTACGCTCCCGGCTGGTATGACCTTACCCTGCGGCTTGTTTCAGTTTTACCTTCCTATTGTATCATATCTTTTATTTAATTGCAACAGCTTTTTTTAATTTCTCACAACAAAAAGAGTTATATCCCACGCAGGTATACATTCTTCCCGGCGAAGATAAAAGCTATAGTCCGGCAAAAGCTCTCTTATCATCAGCGGCAGCTCAAATATGTCGCCCGTTCTGTGATAAACGGAAACTGCAAGGTTTGGAAGGCTGCGCCTGATTGTTTCTTTGGCTCCGAGAAGAGCATCCCTCTCGTCTCCCTCAACGTCAAGCTTTAAAAGGTCTATTATTTCACCTTCAAGTATGCTGTCCACGCTGCGGACTGTGACCTCCCTCATTTTTGCACTCTTTGAAAGACCTTCCTTGCCGCTTCCCCTTGAAGCGGAGGCCATAAAAAACGCTGTGGCATCCTCTTTACCTACTGCAGCATTCACACAGGTGACCGTTGAGCGCATCTCATTTTCTGCATATGCCAAAAGCTTTGTGAAGGTCTTAGGATCAGGCTCGACTGCAACGATATTCCAAGGTCTCAGCGTATCTGCCATCATCTTAGTACTATCACCCTTATATGCTCCGCAATCCACCGCATAAAACACGTCTTTATCAGCAAGCAGCTCTGAATAAGAAACCGCTATGGGCTCAGCGTTCGCAAGGAGCCTCGGCTCTCCCGAGAGACGAAAGCCTATCATATCCTCATACACCTGCTTAGACCTTTCATCTGCAAAAAGCTCATACGCAGCCTCTATTTTTTCAAGATTTTCAAGGTAGTATTCATAGGTGAACAGCTCCGTTCCGTAAAGGGGCACCTCGGGGATATAAAGTGTATGCTTTTTGGCAATCGCCTTAATATTTTCGGCAACTGACGAAAGTGTTGTCCCAAATGCCAGAAGCACCACGAAATCATCGCCGTATTTTTCCTCTATCATGCCTATTGATTGCACGGGCATACCTCGGAAGGTACGGTTTCTGACGAAATCGGAGCTTGCAAAAACGCCTTCAACGGGGATAGCAAACCTCTCGCAGACGTTAAGTATTTTGTCTGCCCCATTACCCGTACCATACAAAAATATGGGGCGAGTTTCATTTTGGAGCTTTACCCAAAGGCTGTCGTCACGTGCAAAGCGTTTCATATGAACTCCTTTCGTATGTTTATTCATTTAACTTCAAATTCCGGTTTATCGGGGAGGGGAGAACGGTCGCTTTTTTGAAGTTTTTCGGGGGTCGTAGGGGGCCTTTTTACAAAAAGGCCTCCTACATCATATCTCCCGATAAATCGGAATTTATCAGTCATCAAGTCCTAAAAACCTTGCGGCGTTGTTATAGAGAATGTCTTCTCTTTCGCGCTCTGTAAGGTCGATGGCGAGGAACCTCTTTATCTCTGTATCCAATGTTTTTACGGGAAAATCCGTTCCGAACATTACTCTTTCTGCACCCAGAATTCCTATCATCCTTCCCGCAAACTCGGGGGTCATTGCCCAGAGGGCACTTGAGGTATCATACCATACTCTCTCGTGTCCCGCTAGGCAATTTGCCGTTTCATCCCAGGACATATAACCGCCGAGATGAGCCGCTACCGCTGTGAGGCGAGGGAACATATCGAGAACACGGCGAAGCTTTTTCGGCTGTGAAAACCGATACTCCGGTCTGTTATCTCCAATGTGGAAATAAACCGGGATGCGGCCTTCAACTATTTCATAAAGACGGAGCATTCTCGGATCGTCTATATCGACTCCCTGAATATCCGGATGTATCTTTACACCCTTGAGACCCATTTTTATGCATCTCTCTATTTCTGATTCCATATTCTCATAGTCCTGATGCATACCGGCAAAGCCTACGGTTTTGAAGCCCTCTTCTCTTGATGCCTTCGTCTGTGCAGCGATACCGTCGTTTACCTTCTGCACCTGATGGGCATTGGTCGCCACAGAAAAAAGCAAAAAGCCCTCTACTCCGTTTTCCTTTGCTCCCTTTGTCAGCCCCTTATACGTTCCGTCTCCTTCGGAAACGAACTCATAAAAGGCGTTAAGGGCCTTTACTGCCTTTTCGCTTATTGCTTCAGGATATGTATGAGTATGGATATCAAAAATTTTATACATCTTGATTTTTCTCCCTTCGGGTGATATACTGTAAAAAAATCAAACACGTGAGGTTTATTATGGATTGCATTTTTTGTAAAATAATCAATGGAGATATCCCCTCCACAAAGGTTTACGAGGACGAATGGGTTTACGCCTTCAAGGACATCAATCCCATGGCTCCCGTTCACATTCTCGTTATCCCCAAGGAGCACATCTGCTGTGCAAACGCTGTTAACGCCGAAAACAGCCACTACGTTGCAAGGATCTTCGAGGCTATTCCCAAGATCGCCGCAGACGCAGGCCTTGAGAACGGATACCGCATTATTTCCAACTGCGGACCTGATGCAGACCAGACAGTTCTCCATCTGCATTTCCATATCCTCGGCGGCAAGAAGCTCTACTCTCAGCTTGTATGACTGAGACGGCTTTTTCGCAAGCTATTCTGATAAGATACGAAAAGGGGACGGCAAAGCCGTCCCCTTTTTTTATCTCTTTATGAATTCATCATAAATTGCGTTGATGGCTTTTTCAAAATCCTTTTCGTTGATTCCCACGATGATGGATATCTCACTTGAGCCCTGGTCGATCATTCTGATATTTATATCGGCATTGGCAATGGCTTTGAACACTCTCGCCGCCGTTCCCTTTGCGCTGACCATTCCGCGTCCTACCACCGCAACAAGTGCAAGTCCGTCCTCAAAGCAGATCTTATCAGGCTCACATTCGGCACTGATGCTGTTTATGATCCTCTTTCTCTGCTTCTTTGTCAGGTCTGAGGAGATAACAACGCTCATCGTATCGATTCCGGAGGGGAGATGCTCAAAGGTTACTCCCTCCTCCTCAATAGCCTCCAGAACCTTTCTGCCAAAGCCTATCTCTGCGTTCATCTTATCCTTCTCAATATTGAGTACTGAAAAGCCCTTCTTGCCTGCAACACCTGTAATAACACGCTCGCTGTCAAAGCTCTCGGTGGTGGGCACGATCATTGTGCCTCTTGCCTCGGGGTCGTTTGTGTTTCTGATATTGATGGGAATGCCTGCAAATCTTACGGGGAAGATAGAATCCTCGTGAAGCTCGCCTGCTCCCATATAAGAAAGCTCGCGCAGCTCCTGATAGGTAATGGTATCAATGGCGCAGGGGTCCTTAACAAGTCTGGGGTCCGCCATAAGGAAGCCTGATACGTCTGTCCAGTTTTCGTATATTGCGGCAGAAGAGGCACGGGCAACGATACTGCCGGTAACGTCACTTCCGCCTCTTGCAAAGGTCTTGATGGTGCCGTTGGGCATAGAGCCGTAGAAGCCGGGGATAACTGCTCTCTCGTGACGTGTAAGTCTGTCGGAAAGGATTATGTTGGTCTTTTCAGCATCAAAGGTTCCGTTATCATAAAACTTGATGACCTTTGCAGCATCAAGAAAGTCATATCCCAAAAGCTTTGCCATGATCTTACCGTTGAGATACTCACCTCTGGAGGCGGCATAGTCGCTTCCTGCATGATACTTGAATGCACCCTGGATCTTTTCATAGTCTTCGGAAAGGTCAAGATCGATGCCAAGCTCTGCAATTATAGTATCGTATCTCTCCTTGATCTGATTGAACTCCTTTGAGAAATCCTCACCCTCAGCCGCAAGCCTGTAGCACTCATAAAGCATATCGGTGACCTTTATATCGCCTGCAAAGCGCTTGCCGGGCGCAGAGGGCACCACGTAGCGGCGGGCAGGGTCTGCCTCTATGATGGCCTTAGCCTTCAGCAGCTGCTTTGCATCTGCAAGGCTGGTGCCGCCGAATTTTACTACTTTTATATTCTGAAATTCCATAGAATCTGCTCCTGATAATCGAAAGTATATTTAATTATATGTAAATCTTCAATTTTTGTCAATATACAAACCTACAAATTTGACGAAGGTAATGACCGATTTGTGTTAAAACAGCCAAAGAACGGGAAATTACGGAATATACGGACGGATATTTCAGCTTTGCCATGCCGTTTGAAAACAAAGTTGATAGATCTGAGCGACGACCTCCATGATATCACCGAACAAGTGAGAAACGCTTTCATTTACCCTTCGGTATCCCATATATCTGCACACAAGCACACTTACAAATTCCGGTTTATCGGGGAGGGGAGAACGGTCGCTGAATGGTCGCTGAATGGTCGCTTTTTTGAAGTTTTTCGGGGGAGGAGGAAGAAAAAACGATTGAGTATCGTTTTTTCAACGACGTAACTAAAACAAGGAGAGTATCAAGGCGAGTGTATCGACCCGAAGATAATCGACTATGTTTTAGGAAGTGTAGGGGGCCTTTTTACAAAAAGGCCTCCT
>JAFQNM010000090.1 GCA_017395885.1 Clostridia bacterium
CCATTTCAAAGAGCTCATCCACGGTCAACGTTTTGCCTATTACTACGTTTGTTTCTATCTCCACGCCAAGGGCCTTAAGCGTATCTATTTCCTTTTGAACAATGGCCTTGGGGAGCCTGAACTCAGGTATTCCGTACACAAGAACTCCGCCTGCAAGATGCAGAGCCTCAAACACAGTTACCTTATAGCCACGCTTGGCAAGGTCACCCGCACAGGCAAGACCTGAAGGGCCTGAACCTACCACAGCCACCTTATGGCCGTTTTGCTCAGGGAGAACGGGGGTGGCGCTGCTATGCTCGTTATGCCAGTCTGCCACAAACCGCTCAAGGCGACCAATGGCGACAGCCTCTCCATTTATGCCTCTTATGCACTTCTTTTCGCACTGGTTTTCCTGAGGGCAGACTCTGCCGCAGACCGCAGGCAGACTTGAGGATCTTGCTATTACGTTATACGCCTCCTCAAATTCTCCCTCTCTGACCTTCTCTATAAAGGCAGGAATGTGAATATTTACGGGGCATCCCTCAACACAGGGCATATTCTTGCAGTTCAGGCAGCGAAGCGCCTCTCTAAGAGCAGCCTCCTCGCTGTATCCGAGAGCCACCTCTTCAAAATTACCGGCTCTCACTTTAGGGTCCTGACTTGGCATGGGGTTACGCGGCATCTTAAGATCAGCCATTTTCCTTCACCCCCTTGAACAGATTACAGGCATCCTCATATGCATGGCGCTCAAACTCTCCATACATATTTGCTCTCTGCATTGCCTCATCAAAATCCACAAGAAATCCGTCAAAATCAGGTCCGTCCACACAGGCAAATCTGGTTTTTCCGCCAACGGTAAGGCGGCATCCGCCGCACATTCCCGTTCCGTCTATCATGATGGGATTCATAGAAACCGTGGTTCTTACGCCATAAGGCTTTGTTGTTGCAACAACGAATTTCATCATGACCAGAGGGCCGATGGCGATGACCTCATCATAGTTCTCTCCCGCCTCGATAGCCTCCTTCAGGGGCAGGGTTACAACGCCCTGTCTGCCTGCGCTTCCGTCATCCGTCATAACTGTAAGCCTGTCAGAGCACGCCTTAAACTCATCCTCAAGAATGAGAAGCTCCTTTGAGCGAAAGCCAACGATCGAATGGACAGTACAGCCCATTTCGTGCAGCTTCTGCGCTATGGGAAGTGCTATGGCACAGCCTACTCCGCCTCCCACTACGCAGACCTTTTTTAGCCCCTCCACCTTAGTGGGGCGGCCGAGAGGCCCTGCAAAATCGGGAATACAGTCTCCCTCCTCCTTCATGGAAAGAAGCTTTGTGGTTGCACCCACTACCTGGAATATTATTTTCACGGTTCCCTTTTCTCTGTCGTAGCCTGCTACGGTCAGGGGAATACGCTCACCCTCGCTATCTGCTCTCAGGATAATGAACTGCCCTGCCTCTGCCTTTCTTGCAACAAGAGGGGCCTCTATATCCATCATCACAACAAAGGGATTGAGCACCCTTTTATTTACTATCTTATACATTTTCTGTCTTTCTTTCTCAATACTCAGGGGTATAAAGGCCTGAGATTATTCTTACAAGCGCATTGGAATCCTCGGAGTTCACGGCTCCGTCTCCGTTGGCATCTGCCGCCTCAAGAAATACATCGGTATACATACCTGCAAGATACCTTTTCATTATATTGGTATCGTAAACGTTCACAACTCCGTCTCCGTTCACATCTCCCGCAGGGACTAACCGCTCCGGCTCTCTCAGTATTGCATAATTATATATTTTAACGTTATCGTATGCAACCTGCGTATTCATCATCCGGAAAAGAAGAAGGGTACCCTCCTCTTTTGCTCTCTCTCCCGAATAATAGAAATACCTGGAGTTTGCCTCTGCAACGAGTGTTCCCCACTCGCCGGTGCTGCCAAGCCTTTCTCTTTCGCTCTCTGCATTATCCGCCTCGGTGGTCAGATCATCCACAAAGAGCCTTACCTTACAGGTATCGTTATTGAACTGGAATCTCCAGTTATACCACGTATCCTTTTTCAGATCATAGCTATAGGAGGAGAGTATTTCCTCGGAGTCATTTGTATTTACTACTCTGAACTGCCCCTCCTCAAAGAAATATCCGCATTGATAGCTATATCCGCCGTTGCCGCCGAACCAGTTATAGAGCTGGGAGGGATACTCCTCCACGGTCTGCTCCGTTCCGGTATACATTATATCGAACTCAAGGGTATACGACGTTGGATATAAGAGCTGATTTTCTCCCTCTCTCGTATCTATATACGTATTTACGTTCTCGAAATCGACAGTTCTGTAGTCCAGCACATTTTTGTGGGTACCGCCTGCGTTTCCGATCCTTCCGCCGTAATCCGAAGATCCCCATACGGAAAGATGTGAGGGATCGTCATAGGTGAGAGCCGAAAGCTCACCGTAAGATATGGGATTCTCTCTGCCGGTATCTCCTGCCAGATAATCATAATATACTCCCGGAGGGTCCAGATTATCGCTTGTGAATTTTGCATCAAGCAGAGAGGTGGGATCATAGGTACGGTAATCCTCGCTCTGAGCCACCTTATCTGCCACCAGAGTTACGGAATTTGAGCCTGTGCAGGTATGGGCTCCCACCGTCTGGTGGGCACTGCATATACCTGAGCCCCACGCCATAAATGCATCCCAGCCGCCATTGGCATCTGCTCCGTCATTGAGGACGGAAAGAGATACTCCCAGCCTTCTGCCTATGGCGCCTCTCGGCCCGTCTCCTCTTCCCGGCCTGTAGCTTATCATAAGAAGAGATTCATACTCACCGTTGAAGATATATGCCCAGGGAATACCTATCTCATACGTTGTTATTCCTGCCCTCGTATCCTCTGAATAATCGCTGCCTGCAGGTGCAACAATACAATCCGCAACTCCGTAGGGGTTTCTGGAAAACGAGGTCATTCCCTTATTGGCCGTGTTTTCCCAGGCCTCGGAAAAGCCGCCTGCGATCTGAGAATAGCCGAACAGAAAGTCAGGAACGCTTTCTGTGCTCCACGGCTTTTGGAGAGCTTCCGTTACGGCAAAATCGTTTCCGTTAACCACAGCATTTGGGCCAAGCTTATCTATTCTGACCTGCAAAGCATCTCCGTTCCACGTATCGGTAGTACCGTATTTGAGAGAATGGGTATCCGGGTCCTTGACCTTGGCTCCGATATAGAACTTATTTGCATCCCAACGAAACCACAGCCGGCAATAAAAATCCTCATAGCCCTCTCTTGTTTCGGGATCTACACGGTTATAGAAGAAATTGAAGTAAGGATCCACGTCGTCTATGGTCGCGCAGTCCCACATTTCGACAAACACGGTCTCCTCGCCCCACTCCTCCTCCGAAATATAGCCGTCTATAACAGGGGGGGTATCAAATAGCAGTGCATTCTTATAATCAATATTCTCCGCTGCGGCGTTTATCTCAACAGGCAGCTGTATAAAAATCACGATCATACATATTGCAAGAATTGCCGATATCGCCTTTTTCATATCACACACCTCCCGAACTTTACCGTTCATTATATCACAGTTTTGTACATTTGTCCACAGATATCACAAAAGAAGCATTTATTACAGCTTTTTTGCCAATTCTTGAGGGTGAGCTCATACATTGTCATATCGCTGAGGATGAAGACCCTATTTGCCACACCCTTTACGAGCTGAAAGCTCCGATACCGGAAAGCAGAGGTATTGTGAACTCCAATAAAGCGGCGGTAGTTTAAATGCAAATTCCGCTTTATCATTGACTTTTTTTATGAATGCTTTATAATTGAATTATTAACTATTATGAGGTATACCATGATTAACAGGAAACCTGCCGCAGACAGGCTCAGGCCCCGCTCCTTTGACGAAATGGCGGGCCAGTCCCACCTTGTTGGCAAGAACGGCGTTCTTCGCCGTCTTTGCGATAGCGGGCATCTTACAAGCATGATCTTTTTCGGCCCTCCCGGCACGGGAAAGACCACGGCGGCATCCATTATTGCCGAAAACTCCGGCATGGAGCTTCGCCGTCTCAACGCTACCACCGCTTCCCTTGCGGACGTTAAGGCTGTTGCATCGGAAACTGAGGGAATGTTCGGTCAGGGCGGTATTCTTTTGTATCTTGACGAGATCCAGTATTTCAACAAAAAACAGCAACAGTCACTACTTGAATATCTTGAGGACGGACGCATCACCCTCATTGCATCTACAACCGAAAACCCTTATTATTACATTTACGATGCACTTCTCTCCCGCTGCTGCGTATTTGAGTTCAAGCCCGTTCCCCCAAAGGAGATGCTACCGCTTCTCACAAGACATGCAGAAAAGCTTTGTCCAGACGGGGCCGAAAGTGCTGCTCTTTCATATATTGCAGGCTGTGCCGCAGGCGACGTGAGACGTGCAGTTACCCTTCTTGATTTTGCCGCCTCTCTCGGAGAGGGCAGGATAACTGAGAAGCGAGCACGTGAGTTACTCCCCTCAATAATGGCCGGCTGCTTTGACCGCGACGGAGACGTTCACTACGATCTTCTCTCCTGCCTTCAGAAATCCATCAGAGGCAGCGATCCCGATGCGGCGGTTTTCTATCTTGCAAGGCTTCTTGAGGGCGGCGACCTTATTTCTCCCTGCAGGCGCCTTATGGTCATTGCAAGCGAGGATATCGGTGCTGCATACCCTATGGCGGCGGTTATAACCCGTGCCTGCGTTGAAAGCGCAAAGGAGCTTGGCCTCCCCGAGGCACGTATCCCCCTTGCAAACGCTGCGGTAATGCTTGCAACCGCACCCAAATCAAACTCTGCATACTGTGCTCTTGACGCCGCTGCAGAGGATATCAGAAACGGCAAGGGTCAGGCTATTCCCACCCATTTGAGAAGTCCTCTCTTCAAGGGCTACGTTTACCCTCACGACTACCCCGATCACTGGGTAGACCAGCAGTATCTTCCCGACGATCTCAAGGGAAGAAAATACTACGTTTACGGCGAAAACAAAACTGAAAAGGCCGCCGAAGCCTATTGGAAAAACATCAGAAAGAAATAAAACAGCTTGTGTTTATGTTGTGCCGCAAAACGTTCGGACAGCACAAAAGGCCCCCTATGGTAGTTTACTTGATTCTACCATAGGGGGCTCTATTTCTATTGTCCGTTTTTTACAGACTTGTTCATGGCACAGCTCTTTTAATATTCCGCATTCTCATGCCAGTTCCATGCATGAGAAACTATAGTATCTATATCTCCGTACTGCGGAACCCAGCCAAGGATCTCGGCAGCCTTTTCTGCACTGCCGACAAGAATTGCAGGGTCACCCTCTCTTCTGTCTGCAAGAGTAACCTTAAAGCTTTTCCCCGTTACTCTCTTCACGGCATCCACCACCTCAAGCACGCTTGTTCCCTTTGCGTTTCCAAGATTGAAGAAATCGCTTTCTCCACCGCAATTCAAGTATTCAAGAGCCTTTATATGGGCATCGGCAAGGTCTGTCACGTGGATATAATCACGAATACAGCTTCCGTCATGGGTGGGAAAATCTGTTCCAAACACCTTGATATCCTCTCGCTTTCCGCTTGCCGCATCAAGCACCAGCGGAATAATATGAGTTTCGGGGGTATGGCTCTCTCCTATCTCACCCTCGGGGTCGCATCCCGCTGCATTAAAGTATCTGAGAACTGCAAAATTAATCCCATATGCCGCTCTGTAATCCTTTAGGATCCTTTCAACCATAAGCATTGTTGCGCCGTAAGGATTTATGGGATTCTGGGGCATATCCTCGGTTATTGGAGTTTTCTCAGGCTCGCCATAGGTGGCACAGGTTGAGGAGAATATGATCTTATCACAGCCGTGTTTTCTCATTACACTGAGAAGGTTCAGTGTATTGGACACGTTATTGAAATAATATTTTTCGGGCTCTTTGACGCTTTCGCCAACGTATGCAAATGCTGCAAAATGAATCACCGCATCGATCCTTCTTCCCTCGAATGCTTTCTCTATATCCTCAATATTCGCAAGGTCTCCGTGAACGAATTCGCCCCATTTTACAGCCTCTCTATGGCCGTACACAAGATTATCAAACACAACTGTTTCATATCCGCGCACGTTCAGCTCTTTGTTGGTATGGGAGCCTATATACCCGGCTCCGCCGCACACAAGTATAGCCATTTTATTACCTGCCCGTTTCTTTATTTATCAGTATCCCGATATGCCGAAAAGCACACCCACAAAGGTTTTCCAGATAAGCTTTATATCTACCCACATTTTGGCATCGCGGGCATAGTCAACGTCCATCTGCATTCTGTCCGCAAAGCTGATCTTTCCCCTTTCTCCAAAGGTCACCTGCCAATAACAGGTAAGACCCTGGGGAACGTCGTATCTGTCATCATACACGCCGCCAAACTTTTTCTGCTCATCCTCATACTCATATGTAGGCAGGGGGCGGGGGCCGACGATGCTCATATGGCCCGCTATTATATTGACAAGCTGTGGCAGCTCATCTATGCTTGTCTTTCTGATAAATCTGCCCACCTTGGTTATTCTCGGGTCTGTTTTATCATCAAGCTTAAAGGAAACCTCGCCGGACTTATACTGCGCCTTCATCTGCTCATGGATCTTTTCGGCATCCTTACGCATACTGCGGAATTTATAAATATTAAACTCCTTTTTATCCTTGCCGATCCTTTTCTGCTTATACATGACGGGGCCTCCGTCCTCCACGAGGATCGCCACCGCCGTTACGAGAAACACGGGCGACAGGACCACAAGAGCAAGCAGGCTGCACACAATATCAAAAGCTCTTTTTGCAAAACGATAGCCGATATTTTTTCGTATCGGCTTTCGTTCTGTTTTTTCAACTGTTTTATTCATATCTATCGCCGATCAGATGATTTCTCTGAAATAGGCAATGCTCCTTTCAAGACCTTCTCTTAATGCAATCCTTGGCTCCCATCCGTTAAGCTTTTCCTTTGCCAGAGATATATCTGCTTTTCTGCGCGTAGGGTCGTCTGCGGGAAGGGGCTTGTATATAAGCTCGCTTTTACTGCCTGTCATTTTAAGCACGAGATCTGCAAGCTCCAGCATTGTAAACTCTCCGGGATTACCCAGATTTATGGGGCCGGTAAACTCCTCGGGGGTATCGTTCATCATTCTGATAATACCCTCTACCAGATCATCCACATACTGAAAGCTTCTGGTCTGAGTTCCGTCTCCGTACACGGTTATGGGCTCGCCTCTGAGGGCCTGAATGATAAAATTGGAAACTACTCTTCCGTCCTCAGGATCCATTTTGGGCCCATATGTGTTGAAAATGCGGATAACCTTGATCTTTGTTCCAAACTCTCTGTTATAGTCAAAGCAAAGGCTTTCGGCGCATCTCTTTCCCTCATCGTAGCAGCTTCTTATGCCCGTGCAGTTAACACATCCGCGATAGCTCTCCACCTGGGGATGCACCTCCGGGTCTCCATACACCTCGCTTGTGGAAAACTGCATAACGGTAGCGTTATACTTATTGGCAAGCTCCAGCATATTTATCATTCCGAAAATACAGGTCTTTGTTGTATTTGTGGGGCTTTTTTGATATGCGGGAGGGCTTGCGGGACACGCCGCATTATAGATCTGATCGCAGGGGATATCGTGAAAATCCTGCACGTCTCCCTCTATAAACTCAAATCTGTCAGACTTCATACACTCCGCAAGGTTTGAAAGCCTGCCTGTATAAAGGTTATCAAGTGCAACAACATAATTATTCTTATCTTTGAGCAGCCTCTCGCAGAGATTGCTTCCGATAAAGCCTGCTCCTCCTGTTACAAGAATACGATTCATATTACACTCGTCCTTTCAAGCTTACTGATTAGTCACGCCTATCTGGTAATATCTTATACCAAACTCCTTAATTTTTTCAGCGTTATATATATTACGTCCGTCTATTATTACGGGAGAGGCAAGCTTTTGCTTAATTATATTGAAATCAGGTTTTTCAAACTCTGCCCACTCTGTTATAACAAGCAACGCATCTGCACCGTCAAGGCAGGAATACTTGTCCTCGCAATACTTAACAGCGCCGTTATCTTTAAGATAAAAGCTCTTTGCCTCGTTCATTGCCTTGGGGTCGTATGCCCGAACCGCAGCACCTTTAGCGGTGAGCTCCTCGATTACCGTTATGGACGCCGCACATCTCATATCGTCTGTATTGGGCTTGAACGCAAGGCCCCACACAGCAAAGGTCAGACCGGAAAGGTCGTTTCCGTAAAGGTTGAAAACTCTGTCTGCAAGAACAAGCTTCTGTGTCTCGTTAACGCTTTCCACAGCTGAGAGCAATCTGGGCTCATAGCCGAAATTCTTGCTCGTTCTTATAAGTGCCTGCACATCTTTGGGAAAGCAGGAGCCGCCATATCCGCAGCCGGGATTTATAAACGCGTATCCGATACGTGAATCGCTTCCGATACCGCGGCGCACCGCATTTACGTCTGCACCAACGTATTCGCATATATTTGCGATCTCGTTAATAAAGCTTATTTTTGTGGCAAGCATACAGTTCGCCGCATATTTCGTCATTTCCGCAGATGCAATATCCATCAGAACAAATCGGTGCTCCTCACCGTTGAGGCAGGACTTATACAGCTCTTTCATTACTTCGATTGCTCTGTCGGAATCTGCGCCTACAACCACACGGTCCGGATTTTTGAAATCGTTTACCGCACTTCCCTCTTTCAGAAATTCGGGATTGGATACCACATCAAAGGTAACATCGGAGCCTCTTTTGTCCAGCTCCTGCTGAACCACGCGGCGAACCTCCTTGAAGGTTCCGACGGGGACAGTGGATTTATCTACTATGCAGATATAATGATCCATGCATCTTCCTATGCTTTTTGCCACGTCAAGAACATACTGGAGATCGGCGCTGCCGTTTTCTCCCATGGGAGTTCCGACTGCTATAAAGCACACATCTGACTGTGCAACCGCTTTTTCTATATCAGACGTAAATTCAAGTTTTTTTCGAGCGCAATTTTCCTTTACGATCCTTTCAAGACCGGGCTCATATATGGGAATAATGCCGTCTCTCAGCATTTTTACCTTGCTGTCGTTATTATCCACGCAAATAACGCTGTGACCCACATCGGCAAAGCACGCTCCGGACACAAGGCCGACATATCCCGTTCCTATAACAGCTACGTTCACAGACAATCCCCCTTTCGAAAAATTACACACATATACACATTAATTATAACTTATCCGATGCTGATTGTCAATACAAAGATGTTTTTGTCGATACGCTAAATCCATCAAAAAAGCAAGACACAACATTGTTATAATCTGTGTCTTGCTTTTTATATTTTATTGTCTGAACATCCACCAGAGAACGTGCTTTATATATTCATCCCAAAAATCCCAGGAATGAACGCCGGGGCCTTCTCTGTAGGTATAATCATAGCCGCCCTCACTGAGTAGCCTGTGAAGAGGCTTTACGTTTTCATACAGGAAATCCTCCGTTCCTATGCCGATAAACAGCCTCGGGCGGTTTGGATCATCCTTTTTCTCTTTCGCAAGCCAAAGCAGATCATCCTCATCGGCTACGGCAAAATCTTCACCGAATATAGGCATGAGCACATCCTGAAAGCCGATGCTCTTTATATCTCCGCAGGGAGAAAGACCGGCACCTGCAGCAAAGCTCTCGCACTCTCTGAGGGCTATCTTCAATGCACCGTAGCCTCCCATGGAAAGGCCTGCGGCGAAGTTATCCTCTCTCTTGTCGCTCATGCCGCCAAAAAATCCCCGCATTACCGAAGGCAGCTCCTCGGCGATATAGGTGAAGTAGTTGTCACCGTGGGCCATGTCGGTATAAAAGCTGCGATCGACGTTTGGCATGACGACGGCAATACCGGCACG
>JAFQNM010000091.1 GCA_017395885.1 Clostridia bacterium
AGGCTCTCCCACTCCTCCTCGATATCCTCAAGCTGCTTTTTATACTTTGCAAGGTCGGCAGAAATAGTACTCTCTCTGTCTGACTGATCGCTCAGGCTGTTTTTGATAACGTCAAGGCGGACTCTCAGGTCCTGTCTCTCCTTTTCCGTTTCACGAAGGATCTTGAAGGCTGCTGCCAGCTCGGCCTCAAGCTCATCGGCCTGTGCCCTTGACTCGGTCTTTCTCTCTTCAAGCTGCTCTATTTCTCTGTTGGCGGCATCTATGCTCCTTACGATCTCTGAGAGCTTTGCTCTCAGGGCGGCAACCGCCTCCTCCTCCAGAGCGATATCTGCATTGCCCTTTTCTGCATTGGCTCTTGCCGCTGCAGCAAGTGCCTCCTTATGAGTTGCCTCGTTCTCAAGAACTCTGTATGACTCCTCGCAGGCTCTTATATACTCGTTTATTTCGCGGATGCGCTCATATATACGGGCAGACTGTTGCTTGTTCTGCTGAGAGGCCTCAAACAGTCTTTCATATCTTGCCTCAAGCTGCTTCTCATCGTCATCTGCCATTTCAAGCTCGTGGGAGGAAAGGCGGCAATCTGCCTCAGCTTTCTGGGCATCTCCTCTCAGCCTCTCCGTATCGTATAGCCATACGGAAACGTCCAGCATTTTTTTCTCATCATAGAGCTCAAGATACTGTCTCGCCTTTTTCGCATCCCTCTCCAGGGGGCCGATACGCGATTCTATCTCGGAGAAGATATCGAGTACTCGGTTCATATTATCCTCGGTCTCTGCAAGCCTCTTCTCAGACTCGTTTTTCTGGTAGCGGAATTTTGTGATTCCCGCACTCTCCTCAAAGATTCCTCGGCGATCCTCGCTCTTTTTTGAGATGATCTCTGCGATCTTACCCTGGCCGACGATGGAATATCCGTCACGTCCCACACCCGTATTCATAAAGAGCTCCTTTATATCCTTAAGGCGGCAGGCCTTACGGTTTATAAAGTATTCGCTCTCTCCTGCACGGTAATACCTTCTGGTAACGGTTACCTCCTCGTAGGGGCAGTTCAGCTTTTTGGGCTCCTCAGAGTCATCAAAGGTCATAGATACCTCTGCAAAGCTCATAGGTCTGTGACCGTCTGCTCCGACAAAGATAACGTCCTCCATTTTACTGCCTCGGATATTCTTTGTTGAGATCTCTCCGAGAACCCATCTCATTGCGTCTGTTATATTGGATTTTCCGCTTCCGTTAGGGCCTACGATGACCGTAGCGCCGGGATTGAAGTGGAGTACCGTTTTATCGGGGAAGGATTTAAAGCCATGCAATTCAAGCGTTTTAAGATACACAGTACTTCCTCCCTTTCTTCATCTTATTTTAAGTCAATAGATATATTATAACCCGAAAGCTCTTCCATTTCAAGGATTTTCAAGGATTTTAGACCTGTTTTTTCAACAATCTCGCTCTTATAGCACCGTTTTTGCCCTACCGCCATACTGACGGCTCCCTTAGGCACGAAAACTGTTCCGTTTTTGCCCTTTGTGTCACGCTTGGAGAGGCTTTTCAGAATGTTTTCACAAAAGATCCTTCCTCTTATGAGCTCTCCGATCGCAGGGTGATTCGGACCTGCAAAATACGTATTCTCCGAATGAAGATTATCAGATTCGTGGAGCCCTATCTTCAGCACCGGAACTCCCTTTTCAAGGAATATCCGATACACCTCGGCGCTTCTTTTAACCGCCTCCTCAAGGCTGAGCGGTATATATTCTCCTCTTTTTGTCATTTCCTCAAGAGGAGTATTTCTGAACACAACGCAAGGGTATATTCTTGCGCCCTCCGCCCCCTCTGAGCATATGATCTCTGCCGTTTCTCGCTCGCTTTTCTCATCTGCCCCGGGAAGGCATGTCATCATCTGGCCGACGACGGAAAAGCCCTCTTTTCTGAGAAGGCGCATTGCATTATATGAGGCCTCAGCTTTATGGCCTCTTTGGGTTTTTTCAAGTACTTTTTCCGAAAAGCTCTGTATGCCCAGCTCCACCTGACTCACGGTATACCTGTGGAGAATATCTGTTATTTCCCGGGAAATATAGTCCGGTCTCGTTGACATTCTGATCCCTGAGACTCTCCCCTCTCTCACATAGCTCTCTGCTATATCGAGAAGCTCTGTCATCAGAGCTCTGTTTATACCGGTGAATGAGCCGCCGAAAAATGCTATCTCGCACTCGGCATCCTCTGCTGTTGAAAGAACCTCTTCTATATCCCTTCTCACCTTTTCGAGAGAAAAGAAACGGGCCCCCGTTATTGCGTGCTGGTCACAGAACACGCACTGATTCGGGCAGCCCATATGCTGTATGAATATCGGTATGTTTATATGCTTCAAAGTCTGCCGCCTTTTATGCCTCTAAAGTTTCATCTGCACCGAAAAGCCTGAGGGCCTCTCTTGCAGCCGCCTGTTCTGCCGCTCTTTTTGAGGAGCCGCTTCCCACGCCTATGACGTTTGAGTTCAGGCGGGCCTCAACGGTAAAGGTCTTTTCGTGATCGGGGCCGCTTTCGCCTACTACCGTATACACGAGCCTCTCTCCGTTTGCCTGCTGGATTATTTGCTGAAGGGCAGTTTTATAGTCGGCAAAGGCTTCGCCCTTTCTGATATAGTCTATCTCCTTTTTTACAAAGGGCATCAGAAAAAGGGATACTCTCTCAGCATCGTAATCCGTATCTATATACATAGCTCCCAGAAGAGCCTCAAAGGCATCGCTTGTGATGGATGCTCTCGTTCTTCCGTTGTTCTTATCCTCTCCGTGGCCAAGATAAAGATAATCTCCAAGGCATATCTCCTTGGCATATTTAGCAAGGGCCTTTTCGCATACTACTGCCGCACGGATCTTTGTCAGGTCGCCCTCCTGACGAGATGAATACTGAAAAAACAGGTATCTCGACACAACTATGGAGAGCACCGAGTCTCCAAGAAATTCAAGGCGCTCGTTACAGTTAAGGTCGCTTCCCTTATGCTCGTTTATGTAGGAAGAATGGGTAAGCGCCTCCGTGAGCAGCTCTGCATTATTGAATTTATATCCTATCCTTTCCTCAAGCAACTCTTTAGCGAGAGGAAGTGATGCATTATTATCCATTTTTCTATCCTTAAAGCTCTTCGTTATTTATTATTCTGTCTGTTTCTGCAAGGGCTCTGTCTGCATAAAACTGATATCGCACCTTTTTTCCGCCCTTGATCTTTTCAGTATGTCTTGCAACAAGGCCGAAGTTTGCGTTCATAGGCTGGAAATCTGCCTCGCCGCCCTCGCTGACATACCTTGCCATTGCTCCGATCATCATTGTATCGGGGAATATATAAGGCTCTTTTTCCATAGCTCTTCTTGCTGCGTTAAGTCCTGCAACAAGTCCTGATGCAGCCGACTCAACGTATCCCTCAACACCTGTCATCTGGCCTGCAAAATACAGCCAAGGTCTTGAAAGCATTGAGTATTCTCTTGAAAGAAGACCGGGAGAATTGAGAAACGTATTTCTGTGCATTACTCCGTAGCGCAGAAAATCAGCATTTTCAAGACCGGGTATCATACGGAACACTCTTCTCTGCTCGGGAAATGTGAGATGGGTCTGGAAGCCAACTATATTGAACATGGTTCCCTCCTCGTTTTCACGACGGAGCTGAACCACGGCATAGTATCCCTCTCCCGTTTCGGGATGATGAATGCCCACAGGCTTCATAGGGCCGTATCTCAGAGTATCCTCACCGCGGGAGGCCATTACCTCTACAGGTATACAGCCCTCAAAGACCTTCAGACCCTCTCCCTCCTCAAAATCATGGAGCTGAGCCTGCTCTGCAGTGATAAGTGCATTATAAAACGCCTTATACTCCTCCTCGGTCATGGGGCAATTAATATAATCGGGGGTTCCCTTATCGTATCTTGATGCAAAAAATGCCTTTGTCATATCCACGGTCGAAAAATCAACTATGGGAGCTGCCGCATCAAAGAAGGAAAGCTTTTTTCCTCCAACAAGCTCCGATATTTTTACTGCAAGGGCATCGCTTGTGAGGGGGCCTGTGGCAACAACGCATATTCCCTCCTCGGGAATATGAGTTACCTCCTCCTCAACCACCTCGATAAGTGGGCATTCCTTTATCTTTGCTGTGATATAATCGGAAAAAGCATAGCGGTCTACAGCCAGGCATCCTCCTGCGGCAACTGCAGTTGCATCTGCCGCCTCCATTATGAGAGAGCCGATCCTTCTCATCTCCTCCTTTAGGAGGCCTACACCCTGTGTTACGTCGCTTCCTCTGAGAGAATTTGAGCACACAAGCTCTCCATAGCCGTTATAGCTGTGAGCAGGTGTTTTCTTCTTCGGCTTCATTTCATAAAGCTTTACCCTTATTCCTCTTTTGGCCGCCTGCCATGCCGCTTCGCATCCTGCAAGGCCTGCGCCGAGTACTGTGATCTCCATCTATTCTTTACAAGCCTTTCTGCAATAATCTTACCGGGGGCATTTTTTTGCCCCCGGACCTTTTTATTCTTCAGATTCCTGTGCTTCGGATCTGGGTGCGTCCTTCTTAAAGCTGCAGCCTTCCTTTTTACAAACAAGCTGGTTTCTGCCCTTTTTGGAGAATAGCATTCCTCCGCAATCGGGGCACTTCTCGTTTGTGGGCATATCCCAGGTTGAGAACTTACATTCGGGATACTTGGAGCAGCTATAGAATACTGTTCTGTTTCTGCCGAACTTTGTTATTACCTCGCTGCCGCAATCGGGACACTTTACGCCAAGCTCGCGCACCTTCTGCTTTGTGAACTTACACTCAGGATACTTCACGCAGGCATAGAAGGAGCCGTAGCGTCCGCTTCTCTGCACCATATCGCCTCCGCAAAGCTCACATTTGAAGGGAGCAATCTCCTGCTTTTTCTCCTCGCTGGGTGCATCCTTTTTAACAAGGGGCTTTGTACTCTTGCAGGTGGGATAGTTGGGGCAGGCAGCAAACTTTCCGAATCTGCCGTTCTTTACGATCATTGTGCTTCCGCAAAGCTCACAGACCATATCCGTAGTTTCAACGGGGATCTCGATATCATCCTTTGATACAGATTCCATTGCTCGCTCAAGCTCATCCTCAAAGCCCTCGTAGAAGCTATGAAGAACGCTTATCATTTCGGCCTCTCCTGCTTCGATAGCGTCAAGGCGGTCCTCCATTCCTGCGGTGAATCTATAATCAACGATATCGGGAAAATGCTCTGTCATCAGCTTGGTGGTCACCTCTCCGAGAGGAGTGGGAACGAGAGATTTTCCATCACGGGAGACGTAGCCTCTCGTTGTGATGATAGTGATGATAGGTGTATACGTTGAGGGGCGGCCGATTCCCTTTTCCTCAAGAAACTTGATAAGCGATGCTTCTGTATATCTTGCGGGAGGCTCGGTAAAATGCTG
Source organism: Clostridia bacterium (assembly GCA_017395885.1). Taxonomy (GTDB): domain Bacteria; phylum Bacillota; class Clostridia; order Oscillospirales; family CAG-272; genus Avispirillum. The sequence continues at coordinate 5,404 of JAFQNM010000091.1, forward strand.
GGTTCCCTCTACTGAGTGATTCTTAAGGATATCGCCCTCTGCAACGGGAGGAAGCTTTTTGTTCTTATCCTCATCCACCTCGTCCTGAGACTCCTCATAAACTGCCATATAACCGTTAAACTTAACAGTATATCCACGGGTGCGGAAGAGGTTGCCCTCGCAATCGAAATCTGCAGTTACGGTTGCAAGAAGTGCTCCCTCCATCTGGCTTGCGATGAATCTGTCCCAGATAAGCTTATAGAGCCTGTACTGATCGGTGGAAAGGTGCTTCTTCACCTTCTGGGGGTCGTGCTTCAGGGATGAGGGGCGGATAGCCTCGTGTGCATCCTGTGCTGTTGCCTTGGACTTATAGACTCTGGGATTTTCGGGGCAATACTTATCTCCGTACTTTTCCACAATATAGTCTCTTGCCGCATTCTGTGCCTCTGCCGCGATCCTCAGAGAGTCTGTTCTCATATA
>JAFQNM010000092.1 GCA_017395885.1 Clostridia bacterium
CCCGTATCGGTACTTAAGAAACCCCGTACAGTAGGTGTTGGCGACAGATTGGGAATTGCAACCCCCGGCCATATCCGCGTTTTTGAAAAATGCGACGCATATCCCATCCTTGCCCAACAGTCTATCCGAGAGCTTACCCTCACAAACAGAACCTTCGAAGACGTTCTTGACTGCGCATCCTGGGCTGTATTCAGGGAGAACTTCACCAAGGGCTTTGGCGCCGACGGTGACCATCTCAAAACCAAGGACGAGGTAAAATACGCCATTTCCTGCGGCTACACTATGATAACTCTTGACTGTAGCGAGCATATAAGAAACGACGTAACGGCTATGACCGCAGAAGAGGTAAACGCAGCATACGAAGGCAATGCCGCCCTTGAAGAGAAGTATCTGAACAAGACTTTTGCCGTAGGTGATCTTTCCCTGACATTTGACGAGGACACATTTAAGAGGACCTGCCTTATTTATAATAAGGCCATTGACTTTGCAGTATCCGTATACGATGACTTCTTTGCGGGTAAAGACGACGCTCTCGACTTTGAGGTATCTATTGACGAAACCGCAACGCCCACTGATCCCATACAACATTTTTACGTTGCAAACGAGCTTATCTCCCGTGGCGTAAAGCCTGCTACGATAGCTCCCCGTTTCTGCGGAGAGTTCCAGAAGGGTATAGATTATATCGGCGATATAGCGCAGTTTGAAAGAGAATTTGCACTTCACGCCGCAATAGCAAAGCACTTCGGCTACAAGATAAGCGTTCACTCAGGCTCTGATAAATTCTCGGTATTCGGTATTGTGGGTAAATACACCGAGGGTTTCTTCCACCTCAAGACTGCAGGTACCAACTGGCTTGAAGCAATGGCCGTAATTGCCGAACATTCCCCCGAGCTTTACAGAGAAATACATCAGTTTGCAAGGGATTACGCCTTTGAAAAGGCTACCGCATATTATCATGTTACCACCGACCTGAATAATATCCCCCAGCTTTCGGAGCTTACAGACGAACAGCTTCCCGAACTTTTCAAAAATAACGATTCCCGTCAGCTCATCCATATAACATACGGTCTTATTCTTAACGAAAAGAACGAAGACGGTACCCTCCGCTTCCGCGACAGACTGTACAAAGCATGGAGAAAGTACGACGAAGAGTATGCAAGAAGATTGGAAAGACATATTGGACGTCATCTGGTTCTGCTTTACAGAAAATAAGAATATAAAAAAATGCGGACACGTTATTGCGTGTCCGTATTTTTTATTTCGCCCAATATCCCTCTTCGTTACGGGTAAGCACAAGACTTTCCTCTTCTGCGCCCGTCTGAGCGTTAATATATACCACTATTTCGGCATCGTCTGACTTGCAGTATATTTCGTAACATAAAATATCTCTGTTACCGGGAGTCTGAATAACAGCCTTCTCCACGTTCTCTGTTTCAAGGAGGGATGAAATGGTTGCTACAGCCTCTTCCTCGGTTATTCCACCTTCAAGATCAAGATCTCTCGAATTGTTTTTGGATATGAGGTGACGGGATGCATCACAGTATACCACCTGACCGTCGGTAAGGGAAACTCCCACCTTTATCTCCTCGGGATAGATTCTTACCCCGTTATTAACGGTAACGTAGGTAAGCATGATCAGGTTATCCTGATACTGCCAGTATGCTCTGCCGCAGTTTGAATATCCGCATTTTGCAAGAAATTCTTCTGCCGAAGCAACGGCAGTATCCTCGTCAACGGACATATCTCCCATTGTCGATCCGCCGTTTGAGGAATAGGAATAAAGATATCCTCCCTGCTTGGTAAGATATACAGTTGCTCCGTCCTGTCCGCGAGTGAAAA
>JAFQNM010000008.1 GCA_017395885.1 Clostridia bacterium
GCAACGGCTGGAGCTACCACCATTGCCGCCGTCAGTGGTCGCTGGCCGACAACCCCGACCTTCGCTACGGATATCTTCTCGAATTTGATAAGGCTATGATCGCTCTCCTTAAAAAGGAAAACCTTCTCAAGAAGGAAGGCTACTCCCTCTGGACAGGTCAGGAGGATAAGGTGCTTATCTACGGCAAGGGAAACACCGTTTTCGCCTTTAACTTCAACCCATCTCAATCCTTTGAGGGATACTTTGTTCCGGTTCACGAGGAGGGCACCTATTCCGTTATCCTCACAACGGACGAGGCCAGATTTGGCGGAGCTGAGAGAGTTGACACAGCCTACAAATACAAGGCAACAAGATTCCCCGACGGAAGGATCGGCTTTATGTGCTACCTCCCTCAGAGGTGCGCCACCGTATTCAAAAAAACATCAAAGAAAATATAAAGAAAGGACCCTCGGAGTATCTCCGAGGGTCCTTTCTTTAGTTCTACATCTGCTTTTTTATATGCTCAAGTGCACCCTTTTCAAGGCGGCTCACCTGTGCCTGAGATATGCCGATCTCTCTCGCTATCTCCATCTGGGTCTTGCCCTTGAAAAAGCGCATATTTATAATGGACCTCTCCCGCTCTCCCAACGTTTTCAGAGCCTCCCTGAGGGCTATATCCTCAAGCCAAGCCTCATCGTGAGAGTCGCTGTCGCTTATTTGGTCCATAACGTATATGGAGTCTCCGCCGTCGCTGTATACCGGATCGTATAGCGATACAGGCTCGGCTATTGCCTCTATTGCCGCCGCGACTGCCTCAGGCTTTTCGTTTATCTCCTTCGCTATCTGCTCCACCGTAGGCTCCTGAGAATCTGCGTTCTGCAGCCGCTCTCTGGCCTGCAGTGCCCTGTATGCAAGGTCTCTCACCGACCTCGAAACACGAATGGAGTTGTTATCTCTGAGATATCTGCGAACCTCTCCGATTATCATCGGCACCGCATAGGTGGAAAACTTCACATCAAGCTCCACGTTAAAGTTATCAATAGCCTTTATCAAGCCGATGCAGCCTACCTGAAAAAGATCGTCAAGATTCTCTCTTCGGTTCGTGAATCTCTGGATTATGCTGAGAACAAGCCTCAGATTTCCGTCTATCAGAGCAGATCTTGCCTCCTCGTCTCCATCTCGCACACGAAGGAGCAGCTCCTTCTTTTCCCTGTCAGTCAACGTCTTAAGCTTGGAGGTATTAACTCCGCATATTTCAACCTTGTTGTAGTACATCTGCCCGCCTCGCTCTTTTGATACTTAAATTATTGCCATGGCAACGGCAGTTATACAGCCCAAGGTATTCCTCTTATTTCCAAACCCCGCTTCAAATTTTGGAGCAGACATAATTTATATTGCCTTTTTCATTGAAAAAAGTGAAGAGCTGTGGTATAATGTATTGTAATATTAACAGAAAGGCGACCATTATAAATTACGACGTTATAATCATCGGCGCAGGCCCCGGCGGCATCTTCTCCGCCTATGAGCTCTCAAGCCTTCGTCCCGACCTGAAAATTGCTGTTTTCGAGGCAGGACATCCCCTAAAAAAAAGAAATTGCCCTATAGACGGCGAAAAAATCAAAAGCTGCATGGGCTGCAAAAGCTGCTCCATTATGAGCGGCTTTGGTGGAGCAGGCGCTTTCTCTGACGGCAAGTATAATATAACTAACGATTTCGGCGGAACCCTCTACGAGTACATTGGCAAAAAGCATGCTCTTGACCTTATGAAATACGTTGACGAGATCAATATGCGCTTCGGCGGCGCAGGCAAAGTTGATATGTCCTATAAATACAAAGCAGTAAAGGGAGAGGATGGCAGGATCGGATTTATGTGCTACCTTCCCCAAAGATGCGCTACCGCATTTAAAAAGACCGGTAAATAAAAAAAAAGAGGCAATCGCCGTGAAGTGCGATTGCCTCTTTTTCTGCAATGTTTTATGATTCCAGGCACATCTGGATCAAAGCTCGGAAATCATCATACCCGTCCGATGCACCCTCCTTTACGTGAATTATGATCCCGTCATCATTAAGAAAAAAGCAGGTGGGATACCCGGAAATCTCCAGCTCATTCGGGTATTGAGACGACGACATTGTAAATATTATATCACTTTCCGGATAGTTGGCCTCTATAAACTTTTCAACTGTCTCTTGAGTATCAAGTGGACTTGGACTAACTGCGATCACTGTGATCTCATCCTTATATTTCGTTGCAATTTCGTTAAAATACGAAAGTTCCGGCATAGAGATACTATTCCACGTTCCCCAAAAAAAGACCGCCGCCTTGCCGATGCTTGCAGGGTCCACAGTTCTTCCGTCTTCTCCGACAACAGTCAGCTCCTCGGAATATATGATACACCCTTCACGACATCCAACCTCTCCGGAGGGAGAACCGATGCCTGTATTCGGCGGTGCATCCGTATCCTCTCTCATCATGACTTCCTCACGCCACGTATAAACGATCTCATCTCCGCTCTTAATGGGTGTTTTTCCGTGGGCAGACTCTCCGTTCAGGGTACACTCCCAATATCCGAATCTACCAACCTCTGCATCTATCTCTTCATATTCTTCATATCCCAAAGCCTCTGTAAGAGTTTTCCCGTCTACAGCAAAATCAAAATCTTCCTCAAAATGCTTGAGAGACTTATCCACCGCATCGAACACGGTAAGATCTCTGTCACTTACCTCATCAAGCTTATACTTGAACAGATCTTCGTATGATACATTTCCCTGGATTGCTTGCCCACTCAGTTTGCGAAAAACCACCGTAACGTCTTCGGCAGTCTCCTCATTTCTCTCTTCTTCTTTTTCCTGTTCCTCTTCCAGCTCCTTGCGGATCTCTTCTCTCAGCTCTTCCTCAGTCTTTTTTTCCGAGCATGAAAAAAGAGAAAAAGCGCAAACTATCGCAAGTAAAAATGCAATCAATCTTCTCATAACGTTCTCCCAAATATGATTTTGTTTTTATTATATCATAATTTAACGTTGTTTCAATAGTTGCTCGAAAAAATACTGCTTTTGCAATTTCCTTTTGATATTGAAACAGCTTTGATTATGTGCTATAATTAATTGTTAGAACTTTCAGAAAGGACCTTTCAGCTATGAATTTTGACGTTATAATCATCGGCGCAGGCCCGGGAGGAATATTCTCGGCTTTTGAGCTTTCCCTTCTTCGCCCCGAATTGAAAATAGCCGTTTTTGAGGCAGGCAACCCTCTCAACCGCCGTAAATGCCCCATCGACGGAGAAAAAATCAAAAGCTGTATCGGCTGCAAAAGCTGCTCTATTATGAGCGGTTTCGGCGGCGCCGGCGCTTTTTCCGACGGAAAATACAACATTACCAACGACTTCGGAGGCACTCTCTACGAGTACATCGGAAAAAAACGTGCCCTCGACCTTATGAAATACGTTGACGAGATCAATATGCGCTTCGGAGGAGAGGGCACAAAGCTTTATTCCACCGCCGGCACCTCCTTCAAGACCGAGTGCATCAGAAGCGATCTCCACCTCCTGGATGCCTCTGTTCGCCACCTGGGCACGGATATCAACTATATCGTGCTGGAAAATCTCTATGACCACCTTAAGGATAAGGTTGAGTTTTTCTTTAACACCCCCGTCCGCCACGTTAATAAGCTGGAGACCGGCTATGAGGCCGTTTGCGACAGCGGCAGCTATACTGCAACCGATTGCGTCATCTCAGTCGGCCGAAGCGGAAGCAAATGGATGGAAACGGTTTGCCGCGAGCTTAATATCGAAACCCGCTCAAACAGAGTAGATATCGGCGTTCGCGTTGAGCTTCCTGCCGTTGTTTTCGCACATATTACCGATGAGCTTTACGAGAGCAAGATCGTTTACCGAACCGAGACCTACGGAGATAAGGTCCGCACCTTCTGCATGAATCCCAAGGGTGCCGTTGTTAACGAAAACACAAACGGCATCATCACCGTCAACGGACACAGCTATGAGGACCCCGCAAAGCAGACCGAAAACACCAACTTCGCTCTCCTTGTTGCAAAGCACTTTTCCGAGCCCTTCAAGGATTCCAACGGCTACGGAGAAAGCATTGCCCGCCTTAGCAATATGCTTGGCGGCGGAGTTATCGTTCAGCGCTTCGGTGACCTTATCAGAGGCCAGCGCTCCACCCCCGGCCGTATCGAGGAATCCTTCGTTACCCCTACCCTTTCCGCTACCCCCGGAGACCTGAGCCTTGTGCTGCCCAAGCGCATTCTGGACGGAATTATCGAGATGATCTACGCCCTTGATAAGGTGGCTCCCGGCACAGCAAACGACGATACCCTCCTCTACGGAGTTGAGGTCAAGTTCTATAACATGGAGGTTGAGGTAAACGAGCATCTCGAATCCAAGCACCGCGGCCTCTTTATAATAGGCGATGGCAGCGGCATTACCCACTCACTCTCCCATGCCTCCGCCAGCGGCGTTCACGTTGCAAGAAACATCGCTGCCAAGGCTTGATACCCCTCACAAAACAATATGTGAATTTCTTACCTCCGCAGTGGCTTTCCGGCCCCTCAGCGGAGGTATTTTTTACACCTACCCTGATTTAAATTCCGGTTTAACGGGGAAAGATGGATAGTCGCTTTTTTGAAAAAAAGCTCCGCAAAAAACTTTAAACTGGTTTAGATAAAGGGAGCACACTCCCTTTATCTAAACCAGCAAAAGCCCCTCGCGGGGCCTTTGTTCAAAGGAGTGGACGCCCCTTGCCGATAAGCCGAATTATTATCCCCTTTTTGAAGTTTTTCGGGGGGTCGTAGGGGGCCTTTTTACAAAAAGGCCCCCTACATATCTCCCGATAAACCGGAATTTATTGTGTTGTGCAGGCGGCAAAAAAGCCGTTGTGAGAAGTTTTCTCACAACGGCTTTTTTGTTATTATTTTTACATATCAATCATTTGCCGCCGCTGTTTCGCCATATCCGATTTCTTCTGTTGCGGGTGCATCTGTTACAACGTATCTGTCACCTTCAGTAACCTCATCAAGAGGCACGGTTTCATCACGATCCTCTTCACGGTCTGCGGTTTCTACTCTGTTATCGTTTGTTCCCACAGCCTCTGTAACAGGCTTATCAACTTCATTATCTTCTCCGTTATCATCATCAAAGAGATCTCTGCCAAGCTCCTTTTCAAGCTCACGCTCGATCTCATCCATGATCTCATCCTTCAGCTCCTCCTCAAGCTCTGCCTTTATTCTCGCCTTAAGATCCTCCTCGGATACGCCGCATGAGCACATAGCGACAACGCAAGCAAGCGCAAGAAGCACCAAAACTATTCTTTTCATTTTTCTGACTCCTTTTTTTAGTTTTCAAGAATTGAATCTACTGTTTCCTTAAGGTTCTCGTAGGTGAGAGCCTTGACGATGATCTCAACTATAACTCCATCCTCATCGAGAATAAGCGTTCTGGGATACTCTCCCTTTCCGCCGAGCATTGTGTAATAGCCGGCGTTCATATCATAATCTCCGAGAACGGTCATTTTTGTTTCGGGATATTTATCACCTATATACTCAGGTGCAGTTTCCACGTCAAGGAATGAGTGGATCGCAAAAACAGATACCTCGCCATCATATTCCTCAGCGATCCTATCAAAGTAGGGCAGCTCTGCAACGCAAGGATTGCACCACGTTCCCCAGAAGTTGATGACCGTTACCTTTCCCGTTTTTGTGGGGTCTACGGTCTCCTCCGATATCCCATCCGCCGTTATCACAGCCAGCTCTTCTCCGTAGCAAAGATCGCCAACCTCTGTACCCTGAACTGCCGGCGGCTTCTGATTCCAGTAATACACAACAACACCGAAAAGAATTGCTACCATCAGGACCGCTGCAACCGATCTTGTTATGATCCTTGCAGTTTTATGCCCCTTCACGGTTTCGGGAAGAGATTCATTCTTTTTATTCTTGTTTCCTACTACCTTCCACGAGATGGCACCTGTGGGACAAACGTCTATACACTCGCCGCAGCTTATGCACTCTGCATCTCCCACGTGCTTGATATCCATTTTGCAATGCTTCGTGCACTTATCGCAGCCGATGCAGCGTGGCTTTTCAAGCTTTACGCCAAAAACGGAAATTTTATTGAAAAGTCCGTAAAGAGCGCCGAGCGGGCATATAAAGCGGCAGAACATTCTGAATATAAATACGCAGGCCACGGATATGCTGACAAATATGAGGAATTTCCAGGTAAAGAGCGGTCCCAGCATAGAGAAATAGCTATCGTTCACCTTGTTTGCGAGGAGGCTGATGCCGCCCTCAAGAGTTCCTGCAGGGCATATGTATTTGCAAAAAGCAGGAAGAGGCATATCCTTGAATGCATACATTATGGGAATGATAAATACAAAGAATACAAGCACAACGTACTTGAAATAGGACAGCACCCGTGTTACGGGGCTTTTCTTAAGCTTGGGTGTTTTGATCTTATAAAGAAGCTCCTGAATAAGTCCGAAGGGACAAAGCCAGCCGCAGATCATTCTTCCGAAAAGGATACAATACAGAAGAAGGATACCGCCAACGTAGAACATTGTGCTCTTTCCCGAGGAAAATGAGCCCTGAAGGCTTCCTATTGGGCAGGCACCCACTGCCCCCGGACAGGAATAGCAATTGATGCCGGGAACACACATTTTTTTCGTATCGCCCTGATAGATGACTCCTGTTTTGAAGCCCTTGATATTTGCATTGAAAAGCAGGGCAAAATAAAGCTGCATCAGCTTTCTTTTCGTAGGCGCAAGGGCCTTTAATTTCTTAAAAAACTTTTTCATTTCTGCCCCCTTAGCCAAGACCTATACATTCGGTGCATATATTAACAGCCTTTGTAAGCACGGCCGAGGCCCCATCAGACAAGGCACCGACCACAATAAGGGCAACGGCAAGCACAAGGATGAGCACCGTTACTGCTATTCTGACAGCAGGACCCCTATGAACTTTTTTTTCGGTCTTATCATTTTCGAACCCCTCACCCTTTTTCTGCTGCCTGACAAGGCTGTTCATGGCAGACTCTGCTCTGATGCTCCTTTTATTACGGTAAACCAGCATCAGAGCCGCGCAAAATGCAACGGCAACACAGGGTATCATGACCCACATGGCTCTTATGATACTGAGGGTGATCTCCGCGCCATCGGTGCTGAAGCTTGCAAAGAAGATCGCATACACAATAAAGGCGGCAAGAGCTGCAGCTATGCAGCATTTGCAAACGAGATTCCACACAAAGCGACTCTTTTTTTCCTTCTCTATGCGCTGAAGCATATAATCAGCATAAGCCTCCGCATCATCAAAGCCCTGCTTTTCTTCCTTGAGCTTTGCAACAAACTTAGCAAAGCCTGCAGCATCACGGTTCTTTTTCTTCTTTTCCTCCAAAGGGTCTACAAAATCAAAGATAAATCCCACAATGCATAGGCCGAGGCTGCAGTACACGGGCACGCAAATGCGGTCGAACGTTTCTGCAACGACCTCCCTTGAGTATGGCTCTGATCCTCCGGAATAATATATGGACAGGCATCCGTATATAAACAGGGCTCCTGTTATCACTACGGAGACTGCCAGAATTATGTTGTATATGCGGTGCAGTCGCACACGGACGTCTCTTGTCATTTTTTGTCCTCCAAGGGGTATTATTTTCCGTTACTCAGTATATCACACTATTATTTAATTGTAAACAATTTAAAAAAAATAAAAAAAGATATGCGTAAAATCTTGAAATCTGTTCGAAAAAGTAGTAGTATAGATTGAATATGTATGTATATATATATAAATTAATATAAAGAAGGAGATTTTCTAAGAAATGGAGAAATCAAAGCTTTCAAAATGGCTGAGCGGATCACTGTCGC
>JAFQNM010000093.1 GCA_017395885.1 Clostridia bacterium
AAAAAGGAGATGCAAAATGAACAAGGTTACATTTAAAACCGATTCGTGTAAGGGTTGCGGTCTGTGCGTTACTGCCTGCCCCAAAAAAATAATTGCCCTTGCAAAAAACACCCTTAATGCAAAAGGCTACCACCCTGCAGTCATTACAGAGCAGGAAAAGTGCATCGCCTGCGCTATGTGCGCTATGATGTGCCCCGATTGCGTTATTAAAGTGGAAAAAGACGCCTGAAAGGAGAATCACCGTGTCAGATAAAGTACTTATGAAGGGTACCGAAGCTATCGCTCAGGCTGCTATCAACTGCGGCTGCAAATACTATTTCGGATACCCCATCACCCCTCAGACAGAGCTGAGCGAATATATGGCAAAGAAGCTGCCCAAGGTTGGCGGCCTCTGCCTCCAGGCTGAGAGCGAGGTTGCAGCTATTAATATGACTCTCGGTGCCGCAGCTGCAGGTACCCGTGTTATCACATCCTCCTCCTCCCCCGGAATCTCCCTCAAAAGCGAGGGCATCAGCTATATGGCAGGCTGCGATCTTCCCTGCCTCATCGTTAATATCCAGAGAGGCGGCCCCGGTCTCGGCGGTATCCAGCCCTCCCAGCAGGACTACTATCAGGCAACCCGCGGTGTTGGCCACGGCGACCTTCGTCTTCTCGTTTTTGCTCCCTCCTCCGTTCAGGAGATGGCGCAGCTTACCGTTGAAGCATTCGATATGGCCGATATCTACAGAATGCCTGCAATGATCCTTTCAGACGGTGCACTCGGCCAGATGATGGAGCCTGTAGACTTTGACTCCATTCCCCGCCGTGAAATTCCCGAAAAGCCCTGGGCAGCCTGCGGCCATAACAACGAGCGCAAAAAGAACGTTGTTAACTCTCTTTATATCGATCCCCAGGTTCTTGAGGACGTTGTTGACGAGAGATATAAGAAATACGACCTTATCGAAGAAACTGAGGCAAGATGTGAAGAGTACCTCACCGAGGATGCTGATATAGTTCTCGTTTCCTTTGGTATAACGGCCCGTATCTGTAAAACTGCCATCAAGGCAGCACGTGAGGAAGGTATCAAGGTAGGACTTATCCGCCCCATCACCCTCTGGCCCTTCCCCAAAAAGAGCATTGCCGCTGCAGCAGAGAATGCAAAAGCATTCCTCTCCGTTGAAATGTCCAAGGGACAGATGATAGACGACGTTCGTCTCGCAGTTAACGGCAAGGCTCCCGTTCACTTCTACGGCCGTACCGGCGGTATGATCCCCACCCCCGAAGCTGTTCTTGAAAACATCAGAAAGCTTGCAAATGAAATCAACGCATAAGGAGGAAACTGAAATGAAAACCGTATTTGACAGACCCCACGCTCTTTCAGATGTGCCTCTTCACTACTGCCCCGGCTGTACTCACGGTATTATTCACCGCCTCGTAGCTGAGGTTATTGACGAAATGGGTATCGAAGGACAGACAGTCGGCGTTGCAAGCGTTGGCTGCTCCGTATTCTCTTATAACTATTTTGAGTGCGATATGGTTCAGGCGGCTCACGGACGTGCTCCTGCTGTTGCAACCGGTATTAAGAGAACTCACCCCTATAACTTCGTGTTTACATATCAGGGCGACGGTGACCTTGCTGCTATCGGTACTGCAGAAACGGTACACGCAGCAACAAGAGGCGAAAACATCACCATCATCTTTGTAAACAATGCGATCTACGGTATGACAGGCGGTCAGATGGCACCTACTACTCTTCTTGGTCAGGTTACCACCACCTCCCCCTACGGACGTGATAAGGCCATTCAGGGTAACCCCATAAGAGTTTGTGAGATGCTCTCTACTCTTGATGGCGTTGCTCTTGCTTCCCGTGTCGCAGTAGACACTCCCAAGAATATCATCGCTGCAAAGAAGCAGATCAAGAAGGCGTTCCAGAATCAGATCGACAAGAAGGGACTTTCCATCGTTGAAGTCCTCTCCACC
>JAFQNM010000094.1 GCA_017395885.1 Clostridia bacterium
CACCTTTGCCTTGATCTCAACGCCGCAACCGATAACACGGAGAAGATCTACGATAATATCACTCTTGAATATCTTTTCATAGGTGCTCTTCTGGCAGTTAAGCGTCTTGCCTCGTACAGGGATGATCGCCTGAAATTCTGCATCACGCCCCAGCTTACAGGATGTCATAGCTGAGTCACCCTCAACGATGTAGAGCTCTCTTTTCTCGGGGTCCTTTGAGCGGCAGGGGACGAATTTTTCTACTCGGCTGGCAACGTCTGTAGATGCGGTCAGCTTTTTTTTGATGTTGAGACGAGTGGTTTCGGCAGTTTCACGGCTGCGCTTGTTAACCAACACCTGAGAGATGAACTTTTCAGTATCAACAGGGTTTTCAGCAAAATATATCTCAAGCTGCTCCTTCATAAACTCGGTCATTGCCTGAGCTATGAAGGTATTGGTGATAGATTTTTTTGTCTGGTTTTCGTATGAGGTCTGGGTGGAGAAGGAGTTTGTAACGAGAACGAGGCAGTCTTCAATATCCGCAAAGGTTATTTTGGATTCATTCTTGTTATACTTTCCAGCAGCCTTCAGCTTTTTGTCAACAGAGTAAACGAAGGCGTTTTTCACAGCTCTCTCAGGGGAGCCGCCGTGTTCAAGAAAGCTTGAGTTGTGGTAATATTCAATAACGTTTACGGTGTTGGATATGCAGAAGGAAACGTCTGCAATAAGCTTATACTCAGGCTTGTCCTCACGGTCGCGGCCAACTGTCTCACCCATTTTCCAAAGAACGGGCTGAGTGATGGCGGTATCTCCCGCAAGGCGTGCAACGTAGTCGGAAATGCCGTTGGGGTAGAGGAACTCCTCCTCATAGAAGCTTCCGTCCTCGTTTTCAAACTTGAAAATGAACTTAAGTCCTGCGTTAACAACTGCCTGCTTTTCAAGCACCTCGCAGAAAAACTCCTTGGGAATGGAAATGGAGGTGAAAACGTCAAGGTCAGGACGCCAGTAGGTCACCGTGCCTGTTCTTCGTTCCTTTTTCTCAAGGGGGCGCACCTCAAGCTCGCCGACGGGATAGCCCTTTTTGAAGGCCATATGAGATTCTGTCTCACCGTTAAAGGAGAAGACCTCAAAAAATTCAGAGGAGTACTGAGTGGCGCAGGCGCCGAGACCGTTAAGGCCCAGAGAGAACTCATAGGCGCCGCCGCCCTGGTTGTTGTTATACTTACCGCCTGCATAAAGCTCGCAGTAGATAAGCTCCCAGTTGTAGCATTTATATTTTTCGTTGTAGCCCATGGGAACGCCGCGGCCACGGTCATCCACCTCAATGGAGTGGTCCTTGTAGGCGGTTACTGTAATAACGTTGCCGTAGCCCTCACGAGCCTCGTCTACAGAGTTGGAAAGAATTTCAAAAAATGAGTGCTCACAGCCCTCGATGCCGTCCGAGCCGAAAATAACGCCGGGGCGCTTTCGAACTCGGTCGGCGCCCTCAAGCTTTTCGATAGACTGATCGTCGTACTGCGGAGTTTCTTTTTTCTTAGCCATTTACAGTGTCCTTACCAGCCCAGCTTGGAGCAAGTTCCGTCGGGGCTTATAATAACGTATCCGCAGAGGGAGTAGCGCTCCTGCTCGGCGATGTAGAGAGAAACGCGAACTCTGTGGTATTTGGTCTCGTTTTCTGTGAATATTCCGTCATAAGAGAAAGCATAGAGTGCGCCGGTCTCGGGATCTGTAGTGCCGATAAAGGCCTTTGCAGCCTCAACTGACTGCTGAGCGGGAGAGAGCTCTGTTTCGGCAGGCTCGGTCACGGTGTCAGAGCCGGGAGCTGTATCGGTGGATACGGGGGGAGCGGTAATGTCCTCAAATCCGTCGGGACCGGTTACTGCAACGGTGGAATCGCTGTCTGTGGTATCGCTGCCCTCCTTTGCTGCTGCGCAGGCAAAGAGAGAAGCAGAAAGTGCGAGAAGAAGAAGGATGGAAATAAGCTTTTTCATTATGTTTATTCCTTTCAAAATTATTTTCTGTGAGCGCTGAGTCCCTTATTGAGAACTCCGAGGGTGGGTGCCTCTGTGAGAGACTCCATATTATAAATGAAGAGAATGTTGTCGATTTCCTTTTCAATGCACATAGAAATAGCATCGGGTGAGCTTGTTCTCAGGTCGATGAGGATAAGGTCATAGTGGCGGGCAAGGAAGGGAGCAAGGCTGTCTGAGAAGGAGTCTCTCATAAGGAGGAGAGTTTCTCTGCCCTCAACGGGCTCACCGTTTTCATCGGTCATCGTAACCTCGATATAGCTGTTGTTCTTTCCGCCGAGGAAGGATGCGTATTTATCCTTGGTCTCAAGAAGCTCACGAACGTAGTATGTATCAAAAACGTCGTAGGATACGCCGCTTTCTGTGATCTCCGTTGCGTTCTTATAATCATAAGAGGGAGACTGGATGCGAAGGGTAATGCTTTCGTCGCCCTCCCATCTGTAGTATTCAATGGTATCGGGGTCTGCCCACTTAACTCCGGCAGATGACCAGGTCGTTCCGTAGAACTCCTCAGATGCGGTCTCAACGTTAAAATCTGAGAGCTCGTAAGGGGTGATGCCAAGCTCTTCTGCAATATCCCTGTATGCATAGTAAGCGCCGAGAGAGGTCCAGTGGTGGTCGGTCTTGTAGTAGAGAGGAGCATCGCCTATATCGTTAAGGGTATCTCTAAGGTTCAGGTATTCAAGCTCCGCATCATCACACATACCGTCAAGAATGCCGAAAATACGGTCAGAATAATAGGTGCCGTAGATAGTGGGGATATACTCATCCATAACGTCCATTTTTCTTCCTGCAACGGCAAAGGTGCAGCTGATGCCTTTCTTTTCGGCAACGGGAATGAAGTTTGCGAGAGAATCCACGTTGGATTTCAGATTATCCTCGTTGGGATAGTCGTTTCTTGCAAAGAGATATCCGTTGCCGCCGAGGATAACGTTGTTGTTCTGGCCCTTGAGCTGAGCTGCCTCAAAAAAGGCCTTGACGCCGATAAAAAAGTTTCTCAAGGGGAACTGATCTGCCATGTATGTGCCGAACTCAGCATTGAAGTCACCGTGAATGAAGCCCTCAACAGTGAACTCGGGAAAGGTGGAGAGGGGGGCGTTTTCCTCCTCGGAGAAGGTCTTGTCGGGAATGATCCAGAAAAGGATCGCAAATATAAATACAAAGGCGAGGGTGAGAACGGTGAGCAGGATATTTTCAAACCTGCTTTTGGGGCCCAGAGACATTTCAAGCTCCAAATATTCCTCAGCCACTTCGTCTGCCGATTTGAATTTTTCTTTAGCCATTTTGTTTACTCCTTTCTTTGATATTCCCATCAGAATCTGAAGTAGAGGAAGGGGTTGTAGGAGGAATCTACAAGATAAGCGGTGCAGATAAAGAGGAGAGCTATGCAGCCGACCGCAATTATAACACGGGGCACCTTGCCTGCCTTATAGAACTTGTAGAACAGCTTTCTGGGAAGGGGAGTGGATGCGAGGGCGAGAATTGCAACGAAGGGAAGAGAGCGCACAAGGTCGAAGGTGGCGCCTGCCTCCGTAAAGCCAACGGTACCAACACCGAACATATAGCCCAGGTGCTGAAGTCCTGCAGCCATATCCTCAAACACAAAGAGGAGCCAGCCGAAAATAACGGCGGTAATGGTGTAGATATGGGAGAAAACTGAGGGGATCTTTTTAAGGAGCTTGAGGAGGAACCACTTTTCCAGAAGAAGGAGGATGCAGTAGTAAACTCCCCAGAGAACGTAGTTCCAGCTTGCGCCGTGCCAAAGGCCGGTCAGCAGCCAGACTACGATGATATTGCGGTACATTTTCCATTTTGCACAGCGGTTACCGCCGAGAGGAATGTAAACGTATTCACGGAACCAGGTGCCCATTGAGATATGCCAGCGGCGCCAGAACTCCGTAACGCTCTTGGATATGTAGGGGTAGAAGAAGTTTTCCTTAAAGGTAAAGCCCATCATCTTTCCGAGGCCGATAGCCATATCGGAGTAGCCGGAGAAGTCGAAGTAGAGCTGGAAGGAATAGAAGATGATTCCGAGCCAAGCACCGGCAACGGTGGCGTCGGTCTCGCAGCCTGCTCTGAATGCATCCCAAAGTGCGCCTGCACAGTTTGCAAGAAGTATCTTCTTTGCAAAGCCGCAAACAAAGGTGCGGATACCGGAGGCAAACATATCTATGCTGTGGGGGCGCTTGCGGAGCTGATCGTCAATATCCTGGTAGCGGACGATAGGGCCCGCAATAAGCTGAGGGAAAAGGGTAACGTAAGCACCGAAGGATGCAATGTTTTTCTGAACCTTTGCAGTGCCCATATAAATGTCCAGCGTGTAGGACATAGTCTGGAAGGTGTAGAAGGATATTCCTATGGGTAGCTCGATGTGATCGAGAGTGGGGATCTTTTGTAAGAAATCCAACGGAATAAGCTGGAGGTTTTCGATGATAAAGGTGTAGTACTTGAAAAAGCAGAGAATAGAGAGGTTGCCGATAATGCTGATCAGCATAAACAGCTTGGCCTTTTTCCTGTTTGTTTCCCTGTATTTACCAACAAAATATCCGCAGGTGTAGTCCAGTGTGATAGACACCAGCATAATGAAGACATAAACAGGCTCGCCCCAGCCGTAGAACGCAAGGCTGACAACGAGAAGAACGAAGTTTCTCAAAACGTTGGGCACCATATAGTAGATCAGAATGGTGACCGCAAAGTAGAGAAACAGGAATTCGAGGGATGAGAATACCATTGCTATGCTCCGAAATAAGAATTGGTTGGTCAAGCCAAACTTAACCAACTAACATTATAGCACAAGAAACATTAAAAAGAAAGAGGTAAAAATCATTTTGGAAGAAAAATGAAATATCCCCGGAATCGCCCGATCCGAGCAGCCTCACAAAGAAAACTCAGCTAAAAAGGCCGGCAGGGCTTTGCTCTGCCGGCCTTTTGATTATTCAAAAAGCGGTGTTGAGAGATATCTCTCTCCCGTATCGGGCAAGAGGGCAACTACTCGCTTGCCACGGAGCTCCTCTCTGAGAGCCGCGGATGCTGCCGCATAGGCTGCGGCACCTGAGGTTATTCCCACAAGCAGGCCCTCAAGCCTTGCAAGTGCTCTGCCTGCATCATATGCCTCCTCCTCGGTTACGGTAACTATTTCATCCACCACCGAAAGGTCCAGTATGTCGGGCACAAAGCCTGCGCCTATGCCCTGCAGGCCGTGGGGGCCGCCCTCTCCCCGTGAAAGAAACGGAGATGAGGCAGGCTCAACTGCGATTATCCTTATATTGGGATCCTTCTCCTTGAGGTAACGTCCCACACCGGTCACAGTGCCGCCTGTGCCGGCTCCCGCAACAAAAACGTCGATGTTGCCGTTAGTATCCTCCCATATTTCGGGGCCCGTTGTTCTGTAGTGGGCATCGGGATTGGCAGGGTTCACAAACTGGCCCGCCACAACAGAGCCCTCATAAAGCTTTGAGAGCTCCTCTGCCTTTGCAATGGCGCCCTTCATACCGAGAGCACCGTCTGTGAGCACTATCTCAGCGCCGTATGCCGCTATCAGCTTTCTTCTTTCAACAGACATAGTATCAGGCATTACGATTATGACCTTGTAGCCCAGAACTGCGGCGCAGGCACAAAGACCGATCCCTGTGTTTCCGCTGGTGGGCTCAATAATAACGCTGCCCGGGCAAAGCCTGCCCTCCGCCTCTGCACGGCGGATCATTTCGTATCCCACCCTATCCTTAACGCTGCCTGCGGGATTGAATCTCTCAACCTTTGCGAGTATGGGAGTCTCCAGCCCTCTGCTGCGTGAAAAGGCAGAAAGCTCTACCATGGGCGTTTTGCCTATAAGCTCTGTAATGTTTTTATAAATCATAAATCTTCGCCTTCTTTTTTGCAATTCTGAAATAATTTTATCATTCCTGCCCCCCTCTGTCAATGTTTACTTTTCAACTCACATATGATATAATAATGATAAACCAATCACAGGAGACCGTACCATGAGCCTTGATAAAAGCTTTGAGATGATGCACTCGGGAGATCTTTATCTCCCTATGGAAAAGGAGCTCTTCGAGCTTCAGCTTCAACACCTGGAGAAGCTTTACGAATACAACTCCACCCGTCCCACCGAGCAGGCCAGAAGAGCAGAGCTGCTTTCTGAAATGTTTGCAGAGATCGGTGAAAACTGCTACATTGAGCCCCCCTTCCACTCAAACTGGGGAGGAAAGCACGTTCATTTCGGAAGCTACGTTTATGCAAACTTTAACCTGACCCTGGTGGACGACACTCACATCTACGTCGGCGACGCCACAATGTTCGGCCCCTCTGTTGTTGTTGCAACGGCAGGTCACCCAATTCTACCCGAGCTCCGTATACAGGGATACCAGTACAACGCTCCCGTTCACATCGGCTCAAACTGCTGGATAGGGGCAGGCACCGTTATAGTTCCCGGTGTTACCATCGGAGACAACACGGTGATCGGCGCAGGCAGCATTGTTACAAGGGATATACCCTCAAACGGTGTTGCGGTAGGCAATCCCTGCAGAGTTCTTCGTGAGGTAGGCGAGCGGGACCGTGAATTCTACTTTAAGAATAGAGTCATTGACAGAAAGATGCTTGAAAAAGGAGATACATATTGAAATCGTTTACAAAGCATCACCGTTTTGTTGAAAAGCTGAGCATTAAACTTTATTGCCCCTGCTCTTTGCGGGTATTAT
This sequence comes from Clostridia bacterium, assembly GCA_017395885.1. Taxonomy (GTDB): domain Bacteria; phylum Bacillota; class Clostridia; order Oscillospirales; family CAG-272; genus Avispirillum. Next base: position 6,707 of record JAFQNM010000094.1, read on the forward strand.
CAACGCCTTCGGAGTAACGGTTTTTCCGGCACCCGTCAGCCTTTATGACAGCGGCATATCTGGCACCTCAATGCTTCTCTCCTCCATCACTCCCGATGCCTTCAGCCTTTCGCTCTTTCTCGTTGTTCTCAACGTGCCCCTGTTTCTCTACGGTCTTAAAAGACAGGGTATCGTTTTTACTGTTTATTCCCTGTTTACCGTTCTCATATACTCCCTTAGCGCATTTGTCATAACAGATATACTGCCGAATAGACCCCTATGCTTTTGTTACCATCAGCGAGGTGGCAGACGTTTTCAAAAGCGTTCAGCCCAAAAAGGAGCAGAAGCACAAATAACCGTACCGTCACGTTCAAAAACGGCTGATCCGTTAAATGCTTGTTAAATTTTTTTGGATTTATTGACTTTTGCCATTTTTTGAATATAATGATAGTTGAAAAGAGAATATTCTTCATCAAAGGGGAGTAGTTTAAACGTGTCGTCAACAATCGCGGCTCGAAAGAGCTTGGTGGCACGTGCCGATTTTCGGTTACCAGACTTTTGGTGCACTTTTTGTGCACCAAAAGTCTTTTTTAGTATAAGGAGACAGATATGAAAGACCATTATTTGAATTCTAAAAATGAAGTCCTTTCCCATTTCAACGTAACCCCCGCAGGTCATACAAGAGAAAAGGCAGAGGCCCTTCTCGCGAAGGTCGGTCCCAATGCGCTGAAGGAGGGAAAGCGCAAAAGCACCCTTCAGGTGTTTCTCTCTCAGTTTGCAGACCTTCTCGTTATCATTCTGATAGCCGCTGCCGTTATTTCCATGCTTTCAGGCAACGTTGAAAGCACTATCGTTATTTTTGCGGTCATTATTATGAACGCAATTCTCGGAACGGTCCAGCACAAGAAGGCAGAAAAATCGCTTGATAGCCTTAAATCCCTCTCGTCTCCCCATGCAAAGGTGATCAGAAACGGCGCAAAAACCGTGGTTCCCTCTGCAGAGATCGTTCCCGGCGATATCGTTATCCTTGAGGCAGGAGATATGGTCGTTGCCGACGGAAGAATAATTGAAAACGCCTCCCTCCAGGTTAACGAAAGCTCCCTGACAGGCGAGTCTACAAACGTTGATAAGCAGGATGCCTCTATTTCTGAGGAGGTCCCCCTCGGAGACCGTGTTAATATGGTCTATTCGGGCAGTCTCGTTACCTACGGAAGAGCTACCGTTGTTGTTACCGGAACGGGAATGGATACGGAGATAGGCAAGATAGCCGCTCTTATGAACGCCACAAAGGAGAAGAAAACTCCCCTCCAGATAAGCCTTGATAAGTTCAGCAGCCGTCTTGCAATTATCATAATGGTCATCAGCGCCATCGTTTTCGGCCTCAGCCTCTGGCGTGAAATGCCGATTCTGGACTCTCTTATGTTTGCGGTTGCCCTTGCTGTTGCCGCAATTCCCGAGGCTCTCAGCTCCATCGTTACCATCGTTCAGGCTATGGGAACACAGAAGATGGCAAGAGAAAACGCCATAATCAAGGAGCTGAAGGCTGTTGAAAGCCTTGGCTGCGTTTCTGTTATCTGCTCTGATAAAACCGGCACCCTTACCCAGAACAAAATGACCGTATGCGATATTTATATTGATAACAAAACTATTGCCCCCTCTGCTCTCGACCTTGAGAGCAAGCTGCACAGATACCTTCTCTACAACGCAATGCTGGCAAATGACTCCAGTATGGTTGACGGAAAGGGAATCGGTGACCCCACAGAATACTGCCTCCTTGAAATGGTCCGCTCCATTGACCTTGATGAGGAGCTTATCCGTAAGGGCATGCCCCGTCTTGCAGAGCTGCCCTTTGATTCTGACAGAAAGCTTATGTCCGTTAAATACAACATCCACGGCGTTCCCAGAATACTTACTAAGGGTGCCCTGGACGTGCTTCTGGACAGATCTACCCGTATCCGCACAGGAGAGGGGGTTCGCCCTATAACCAAAGAGGATATTGAGGCTATAACAAATAAGAACCGTGAGTTTTCGGAAAACGGCCTGAGAGTTCTTGCATTTGCCTATAAGGAGGGCGATGAGGCAGATACCCTCACCCTCTCAGATGAGCAGGACTTTATATTCCTCGGCCTTATCTCTATGATGGATCCGCCCAGGCCTGAATCCACAGAGGCCGTTAAGGATGCAAAGCGTGCCGGGATCAAGCCTATTATGATAACGGGAGATCACAAGATCACAGCAACAGCCATTGCAAGGCAGATCGGTATTTTTGAGGACGGCGATATGGCCCTCACGGGATTGGAGCTGGATAGCCTCTCTGAGGAGGAGCTCTCGGAAAAGCTTGAGAGAGTATCCGTTTATGCCCGTGTTTCTCCCGAAAACAAGATACGTATTGTTGATGCATGGCAGAAGAAGGGCAACATCGTTGCCATGACGGGTGACGGAGTTAACGATGCTCCCGCTCTTAAAAAGGCCGATATCGGAGTTGCAATGGGTATCACGGGAACAGAGGTCTCAAAGGATGCCTCTGCCATGATCCTCACAGATGACAATTTTGCAACCATTATCAAGGCGGTGTCAAACGGCAGAAACGTTTACCGAAACATTAAAAACGCCATCAAATTCCTTCTCTCCGGTAATATGGCAGGAATCCTTGCCGTTCTTTATACTTCAATAATGGCTCTGCCCGCTCCCTTTGCACCTGTTCACCTGCTCTTTATGAATCTGCTGACAGACTCCCTCCCTGCCATTGCCATAGGAATGGAGCCTGCCGATAAGAGCCTCCTCTCTGAAAAGCCCCGTGATCCCAAGGAGGGGATTCTCAATAAGAGCTTCGTTGCAAACCTGTTTATCCAGGGCGGACTTATAGCCGGATGCACAATGATCGCCTTTCATATAGGACTCAGGGCGGGCGGTGAGGCCCTTGCCAGCACAATGGCATTTGCAACTCTGACCCTTGCCAGACTTTTCCACGGCTTTAACTGCAGAGGCGACCGCTCCATATTTAAGCTGGGGCTCACAACAAACAAGTCCGGCATCGGCGCATTTGCGGCAGGTGTAGTACTCCTTGGGCTGGTAATTTTCGTTCCCTTCCTGGCAAAGCTCTTCTCGGTTGCCCCCCTTACCCTTGCCCAGATCGGTATCATCGCAGGCCTTGCATTTATCCCCAGCCTCGTGATCCAGATAGCAAGAGTAATAAGAGGAAAATAAAAATAAAGGCTGTCGTATAAGGCGCAGAACGCAAAAAAGCAAATCAGAAACAGCGAATGTTGAATGGTAATTGAATATGCTAAAGTACCTGTAACCCAAGCTGTGCCAAAGAAAACCTCCGATTTTTCGGAGGTTTTCA
>JAFQNM010000095.1 GCA_017395885.1 Clostridia bacterium
AACAGCGCTGTGCCTTCCCCAGACCATCGGTTCCACAACCGGAGGCCTTGTGCTTTACTGTGCGGCAGCAATGGGCCGCCAGCCGGCGTGTATGCTGTTTTCAAAGCCTATAGATTCACTGGCTGCTGCAGGAGCAATCCTTGCCGACGTGTGGGTAGACGGAGTAACGATGCCTGTAGTGGATTCTCTCGGCGATGAGTTTCTCGAGTACGTGAAGGACGGAATGAATATCACCGTCAAGGACGGCGGCGTTGTTGAGGTTGGATAAAGAATAAAGCAGCCTTGAGAGCAAAGACTTTCAAGGCTGTTGCTTATATCGGAGGAGAACCGAAGAAACATGGACGTTTTGGAATCGATGAAAAGGCGGCACAGCGTCCGTCAATATAAGGATATTCCCATAGAGGCTGAGCTTGTAGCTATCCTCAATGACGAAATCGATGCTATAAATAAAGAAAGCGGACTTCATTTTCAGCTGATAACCGGAGAGCCCGTGGCGTTTTCAGGCTTTATGGCGCATTACGGTAATTTCCAGGGTGTTTCCAACTATATTGCCCTTGTGGGAAAGAAATCAAGGGACCTTGAGGAAAAATGCGGATACTTCGGGGAAAGATTAGTAATGAAGGCTCATGAAATGGGTCTTCATACCTGCTGGGTGGCACTGACCTATAAAAAGGTTCCCGGTGTAATAAAAGCAGAAAAGGGAGAAAAGCTCACCGTCGTTATCTCAATAGGTCACGGCAAGAATCGTGGGCTGCCCAGAAGGTCGAAAAGACCTGATGAGGTCAGTAACATTAGCGATTCCTCTCCGGAATGGTTCAAAAGGGGAGTAGAGGCGGCACTCACCGCTCCTACTGCAATGAATCAGCAGAGGTTCTATCTTACCCTTAAGGATGAGAGCGTAGAGGCAAAGGCGCAGCTCGGCCCTTATTCAAAAATGGATCTGGGAATCGTCAAATATCATTTTGAGGCAGCAACAGGCAGAAAAATATGACCCTTGACAAAGTTGAAGAATAAGTATAGAATTCACCTGTAACGCATTTTATATATGGAGAAAAGCTTTGAATAACAGTGAAAAACGTTCGGGAGTAATATCCTGGAAAAACTGCATAAGAATAGGCGTTTGCGCCTTTGTGCTCTTTTTGTGTATATATTATTGGAGCGCCATATCGGCAATACTGGCAACAGTCCTTGGGGCGGCAACCCCCGTGGTCATCGGCTTTGCCATAGCATACGTGCTTAATATACTCATGAGCTTTTATGAAAAGCACTATTTTAAAAAGAGCAAGAGTAAAATTGTAAATAGAACGAGGCGCCCTGTTTGCCTTGTAGGAGCAATAGTCAGCCTGCTTCTGGTCATCACCGCCATAGTGCTTCTGGTGGTGCCCGAGCTTGTAGAGTGTGTCAAGTTTCTCATTGCAGAGATACCTCCGCTCATTGAGGAGCTTCTGGACAGTAAATTAGTTAAGGAGCTTGTGCCCAAGGATATCCTCTCCACTCTCGCTGAAATTGATTGGATGAGCAATATAACAAAGCTCATTGAAACAATAAGCTCCGGAATCGGAGATGCGGTGACAATAGTAGTCAATGCGGTAACGTCTGCAGTATCCGTCATCGTGACAGGCTTTCTCAGCATTATCTTTTCACTATATCTCTTGGGAGACAGGGATAAGCTTTTCGGGCAGACAGACAGAATAATGAAAGCATACGTTCCCGAAAAAGCGAGAAAGAAGATAGCATATACTCTTTCAGTATTTGATGAATGCTTCCATAACTTCATAGTGGGACAGTGCATCGAGGCTGTAATAATCGGCGTGCTCTGTACACTGGGAATGTGGCTGTTCAGATTCCCCTATGCACCCATGGTAGGCGCTCTGGTAGGCTTCACTGCATTGATACCCGTTGCGGGTGCATACGTAGGTGCGGCTGTGGGAGCGGTTATGATGCTGACAGAGTCTCCCGTCAAGGCCCTTCTGTTTTTGATATTCATAATAATCCTTCAGCAGCTTGAGGGCAACCTAATATACCCCAAGGTGGTTGGAAATTCAGTAGGCCTTCCTGCAATATGGGTG
>JAFQNM010000096.1 GCA_017395885.1 Clostridia bacterium
AGGAAACGGGAGAGCTCTCTGTGCTGTTGCCCTCTGCGTTAGTCACCGTGCAGGTGAAGGTGGCATCGAAGCTCTTTTCGAGGAGCGTATCTATGCTTATGGAGAGAGTTGCCGTATCTGTGCCGCTCATATAGGGGATGAGAGTGCTGTCTGAACAGCTCCAGCTATAGGTAAGTCCGTTGCCCTCGGCGGTTATATTATATGCTCCGGTTCCCTTATCGGTTATTCTGCAGGAGGTGGGAGATATGCTGATGATCTCGGGATATTCAGGCTCGGGCTCAGGCTCTGTTGTGCCCGCAGACTGCCATACGGCATAAAGGGTCACGGAGCTGTTGGAGGCATAGGTAGCGCCGCTTGCATAATCTACCGATGCGGCAGATGAGCTCTTTGACCAGCCGAGGAATGTATAGCCGTCTCTCTCCGGAACGTCGGTGGTGAGGGTAAGGTCGGTTCCGTTTACCTTGATCTGATTTTTCACCGTGCCTGTTCCGCCGTTGAGGTTATATGTAACGGTGTTTGCAGCAAGAAGAGTTCGCTTGCCGAGACCTGTGGACATAAGATTTGAGGCCTCAGACTCGTTTTCAAAGTCGCAGTCCACGTATGTGGTGCCTGTAGAGCTTTTGAGAGTTACGTTATCAATGGCCATACAGCCTGTGTAGCTGAAGAAAAGCTGGTAATCGGTATAAGCTGTATATCCGCTTTGGGCGTTACCCACGAGGTCTCCGTCAATATATACGGCTGCTGCGCCGTTTTTAATAGTTATTGTAACGGTACGCCAGTTGGAGATATCTGCATTTCCCCAGCTGTATGCATAGGTCCTGCCGCCGAGATATACGCCGGTGGGAGTGATCTTAATGCTGTCTCCCTGGGCAACGTAGAAGAGAGCGGAGGCCTCCTCCGCGTCGGAGGAGATGAGAGAAAGGTCAACGTTGAATACGATATCCTGGCCGTTACCGCCGTAATTTCCGATATAGCCGTATGCCTCACCTGAGGGCCACTGCCAGCCGTATCCGCCGGGCGCTGCCTCTGTAGTATTGCCAACGTCGGGCTCGGTGACGGGGGGCTCGGAATCTACAGTATAAGCCTCAACGCCGCCGGGAACGATGGCCTCAAGGCAGACCTGAGCATAGATCCTTGCCATGAAATCGTTGGGGTGGCACATATTGTCTCCGGAGAAATCAAGATAGTTCTTGATCTCAAGAAGGGAGGAGTGTATTGCGGTAACGTCTGCAACGGCAACGCCTGTATTGGCGCTTGCTATCTCATTGAGGGCATCTCTGCAGGCCTCAAAATATGACATATAGTGGCAATAGATATTTCCGTAGAAGGGAGCAACGAGAACGAACTCGCAGTTGGGATAAGTATCGCGGACCTCTGCGATAATATCATTGATTGCGCTCTTGAACTCTCTCTTGAGTCCGGATGCGCTGCCTGAGGAATCCTGGCTCCAGTTCATTGCATCGTTAACACCGAACTCAATAAACACAAGGTCGGGAGCGTAGGCGGTTACCCACTCATCAGTTTTTGCAACAAGGTCGGGAGCGGCACCGCCGCCCTCTGCAGAGTAGGTGGCGTTAACTCTTAAGCCGTAGTCCTTTCTCAGCTTGGAAACGATCATTTCGTTCCAGTATTCGGCATAGGGATAAACGTCTCTGTATGAGGAGGAGTTTGCACCTCCGCAGATGCTGTCTCCGAAGAAGACAACGTTCATTGCGCCGCCGTTTTTGATAGTATCGGCGGTTCGGGGCAGAGATGAGCTCTTCTGTTCGGGAACGTAGTGGCTCCACGTATCGGAATGGGTATAGGAAACGTTGATATAGCCGTTATAGAATACGGGGTTCTGTCCCCAATACTCCCACTTTCCGTCGCCTGCGGCAGTACGGTTATAGTAGGTGTCCCAGCTATAGCCGTTGGGATTGGACTGAGGATGAATATAGGTATAATTCTTCAGGCTGATGCTGCCTGAGGAGAGGAAGGTAATCTTATTTCCGCTCACGGTGTAGTCGATACCCTCGTAGTATCTGGAGGAGAAATCTGCACTGTAAACGCTTGTTATCTCATCAGGGGTGTACATGAGGGTATAAACAGAATTTCCGCTCTTGTCCTTAACGGGGTAAACGGCCTCGTTATATACAATATTTCCCTTCCAGAGGGGGGAGGTATACTTATCGTATTCGTATTTTGTGCAAACGTAGTCAGAGCCGGAATAATCGGGAGTTGAAACGTTATTGAGCTCTGCGATCCTCGTATCTCTTTTTGCGATGGCACTGTTATAATCAGAGCAGAGCATAATGGAGTCTATGTACATAGAATCGCCGACAACGGCGCTTGTGAAGGGGTCGATACGAATGCTGTGGATCTGGCCGCTCCACCAGCTGAGAGAGGAGAGGTCAACTATATGAGAGGTAAAGGAAACACCCTTAGTGAACTGGTACATTACCGATTTTCCTGCTGTAGGCCCCTGTACTGCTCCTGCGCTGAGGAAAAGCTCGGTGGTAGTTGCATACGCAGAGGTGTTTGTGGGAACACGGTAAATAATAAGGAGGCTCTTATAGTTTGAAGCGCTGAGGCTCAGAGAGGAAAGGTCAAGAAGTGCCCTTGGGTCTGAGGCATTGTGATCGTTATTTACCTTCATAAGCATTGAGCTTGAGCCCTGATCGTATGATACGTCAACGCTGTAGGGCTCCTTGATGTAGGAAAGCATATCATTGCTTGAGAAAACGAATTCGCCGTTTGAGGGAGAATATGCATTTACCGTGGGATAGAAGGGAATAGCTGTCAGAAAGGACAGACACAGCACTATTGCTATGATTTTTTTTGTGAGCTTCATAGAGTCTCCTTGCTTTTGTACTTTTTTTGAAAATTACGCTACTGTTTGGTCAAAACTTAACCATTATAACTATTATATCACATTATTCGACTTTGTCAATGAGCATAGATCATATAAAACAGCCGGGCTAAAAGGACATTAAAAAGCTCCCGAGGGTGTTGCCCCGGGAGCCGGATGTTTATTCGCAAAGGTCGCCAAAGACCTTTTTTACAAGGTTCCGGCAGTATTCAAGTGAGAAAGACGGATCAGATGCAACGATCTCGTTTTTTGCAGCAAGATCCTCTGTATAATCGGAAAGCTTATAGGTGGTTATCCTTCCGCTTCCGGTAAGAACGTGGGTAACGAGGGGAGTAACTCCGTAATCCTTGATATATACCTCTCCGTTTTCGTCTCTGTCAAGAGTGACGTTGGCCATGCCGCCTACCATTCTGTTTGCGATGCCTGCACCTGTCTGTGCGGTGGAATTTATAAAGTTTCCGATAGAATAGTAGATAAGCATAGAGTGGTCCTCATCCTCCATGATCTCAACGGGCTCAATAACGTGAGGGTGAGTGCCGATAACAAGGTCGGCGCCGCACTGAAACATTATGTTTGCCCAGTAGCGCTGGTTGGAGTCGGCCTCAAGGACATATTCGGTGCCCCAATGGGGAAGGACTACGGTGAAATCTGCCATTGCCTCAGCGGCGCTTATATCTGCTTTCAGCGTTGCCTCGTCAAGAAGGTTAACGCAGTAGGGCATATCTGTGGGGAGGGGAATACCGTTTGTTCCGTAGGTGTAGTTGAGAAAGGCGATTTTTATTCCGTTTTCCTCTCTTACGTATATGTCAGACTGCTCCTCAGGGGAGGAGTTGATGCCGAGAATTGCCATTTCGGGGTGATTCGTTTCCCAAAAGCTTATACAGTTTCGAACAGCCTTTGAGCCGCGGTCTATGGTGTGGTTCGTTGCGTGAAGCACGATATCAAAGCCTGCCCCGGCAATAGCATCTCCCACCTCAAAGGCACCGTTAAAGCTGGGGTAGCCGCTTATTCCCATATCTCTGCCGCCGAGGATGACCTCCTGGTTGACAATAGCAATATCTGCCGCCTCTATCTCTTCGCGAACGTTTGCAAAGAGGTGGTCATAGTTATAAGTTCCGTCTGCCATTTCTCCGCTTTCCGAAACCTTTTCGTGGAGAAGCACGTCACCTACCATGGAGATGGTAACCTCGGTATCAGGCTCCGGCTCCGGTTCTGTGTCAGGTGTATCGGTCACAGGGGCGGTTGCTGTTTCAGCGTCGGGAAGGGTGCCGTCTGCGCTCAACTCTGACTGTATTACCTTGCAGGAGAAAAGTGAAAGTGAGATAATAGCACAAAGGATAATTGCCGTTATTTTTTTCATATTACCAACCTACCGTTCTGAGCCAGCTGCGGCTGAGGGCTTCACACTCCATATCGGAAAGTCCAAAGGCAGGCAGGTCCTGCTCAACAACGACCCATTCGGCACCTATATCGAGAGATGCATCGAGAACTGCAGGCATATCTACTCTGCCGTAGCCCACAGGACGGAAGGAGAAGTCCTCAGGGCGCTTGAAGCTGTTTCTTTCATAAAGGAAATCGCCCTTGCTGTGGAAATCCTTAAGGTGAACGACAGGGCAGCGGCCGCTGTATCTCATAAGATATTCGGCAGCGTCAAAGTTGCCGAGGGTCGCCCAGCAAACGTCTATCTCGGGAAGGAGATTATCGTTTGTGAAATCTCTGAATATGAGATCGAGCACGTACTCGCCCTCAGATCTTTTGAACTCCCATTCGTGGTTATGATAAAGTATCTGAACGCCGTTTTCTTTAAAATATGCACCTGCACAGTCAAGCTTTTTTGTCATTTCTGCGTAGCCTGACTCTCCGTACTGATAATCTCCCCAGAACGCTGCAATGGCAAGATAGGAAACGCCGAGAGCTTTACAAAGCTCAAGGGTCTTTTCCGTATCGTCAATTATATCGCCGGTGCTTGTGTGGGCGGAGATGATGCGAAGACCGATGCTGTCGCAGTATTCTCTGAACTCAAGGGGGGTGAGGTCTCCGTAGCCACCGCAGGTCTCAATTCCGTCATAGCCTGCATTTTTGATAGCGAGAAGTGTTCCCTTAACGTCCTTTTCTATACTTTCTCTTACTGAAAAAAGCTGAAGAGCAACAGGTAGTGCCATGATTATTACCTTCCTTAAGCTGTTGAATTCTTTACAAAATCATTATATAACACTAATTTGCAAAATCAAGAGCCAAATGTAAATTATTTATTGTTTCTCCTGTTGACCTTGACAGGAGGACGGAGTTGTTATATAATTAACAAAGATTTGAGCCGATAACGGCTATACATTACATAAAAGTGAGGATCTTATGAAAAAGATTTTAAGCGCGATTCTTTGCTTTGTTCTTCTTTTCGGTATGCTTTCTGTTTTCGTTGCTGCCGACGATAATGAGACTGATATTGAATTTTCTATGACCGATGCCTCCGGCAAGCCCGGTGAGATCATTACCGTTGAGGTCTATCTTGATAAGAACGTCGGAACCTGGGCCACTTGCTTTGAGATAGTGTTCAACGAGAGATATTTCACTCTTCTTTCTGTTGAAAACGGCGACGTTTATACAGACGGCGAGTACGTTAAGAGCAAGCTTACAAACCGCGGCAGATACAGATACTATGCCGAGGGAACTGACTATAACGTAAACGTTACAAACACAGGCCTTATTGCAACCTTCAACTTTGAGATCAGTGAATCTGCTCCTGCAGGTGATTATGCTATGAGACTGTTCTTCCCCGATGACGGTAAGGGCTGGTTCTTCGATGCAACGGAGTTTCCCGATTATCTTACGGTATTTACCGTTGCGGCTACAAACGATTCTAAGATCACCGTTATAAACGATTCCGAAACTGCAGCTCCCGATACAGATGCTCCCGTAGACGGAAGTAACTCTACCGATTCTACAGATGCTCCTGCAGACGATACGACCGTAGAGAACGACCTTCCCGGCATTCCCGTATACGATAACGTAACAGATGCAGACGGCAACCTTGCTACAGATACAAACGGTGACTATATCAAGACTCCCGCAAGAGATGACAAGGGTAACCTTCTTTATTACGAAACAGATAAGTACAACGAGGTAGTAACAGACGAAAAGGGCGATAACGTTACCTTTGCAGATACTACCGCAACACCCGAGAGCACAGGAGACAAGGTGTCCGATAGCCAGACCGCTGCCAATAATTCAGGCACTGAGGGCGAAAAGAACTCCTCCGCTTATAAGATCATTCTTATAGCTGCAGTTGCTGCTGTTGTAGTTGGTGCGATCATCGTTGTAATCGTGCTCACAAGACCCAAGAAGAATGAAAAGGAATAATAAGCTTTAAGCTGAAAAAGGAGATGCAAATGCATCTCCTTTTTTGCAGCTTGTCGATAAAGTTATCGACAAGCTGCCTCAGGCTGTCGAGAAGGATGCAGATTTCGTCATTTCAAGTCCGTAGTCGTACAAGGGTACGACAGGACTTGAAAGGGCGAAAAGCTTGAAATCCCCTGAAAATCAGGGGATTTCTTTAATGTGACTTTAATAATTTGTTGCTTTTGCCGTTTACAGTTAAAGCTTCGATCCGGCTGTCTTTGTTTTGATATATTTG
>JAFQNM010000097.1 GCA_017395885.1 Clostridia bacterium
CAAATATATCAAAACAAAGACAGCCGGATCGAAACATTAACTGTAAACGGCAAAAGAAACATATAATTAAAGTCACATTAAAGAAATCCCCTGATTTTCAGGGGATTTCAAGCTTTTCGCCCTTTCAAGTCCTGCCGTACATTTGTACGCTGACAGGAACCCCCAAAAGCTCGCAAGCTCACTTTCGGGGAACCCCTCCGACGGACTTGAAATGACGAAATCTGCATCCTTCTCGACAGCCTGAGGCAGCTTGTCGATAACTTTATCGACAAGCTGAAGGAATCCGCAAAGGCGGATTCCTTTTATATTTCAGAAAGAAGCTTTTCGGTGAGGCAGGCAACGGTGGCGGGGTTTGCTCTTCCCCGGCTTTCTCCCATTGCTCTTCCGATAATTGATTTTATGGCAGACTCCTTGCCTTTTTTATAGTCCTCCACCGCCTTTTCGCTTTTTGCAATGGCGGCTCTGACAAATCCGAGAAGGGTCTCCTCATCGTTTATCTGATAAAGTCCCTCTCTCTCGGCCTTTTCTGCGGGGTCGAAGTCCTGCTCCCACATCTCTCTGATAAGCCTTTTGGCAGTTGCTGAGCCGATGAGCTCGTCTCCCATCATATCCGAAAGCTTACCTATATTTTCCGGTAAAATGCGAACTATGCTTTCGCCGCTCCGGGCTATGCCCATAAGCTCGGTGATGATAAGATTTGATGCAGTTCTCGGAAAACGTGTGCAGGCGGCACATTTTTCAAAATAATCTGCTGTTTCAGGCTCTGAGGTCAGTACCTTGCAATCGTCTGCCGGGATGGAATAAAGAGATGAGTATTCGGCCATTCTCTCGTGGGGAAGGCGGGGAAGGCGGCTCTTTATTCTTTTGATATCCCTATCTGTCAGTACAACAGGGGGCAGGTCAGGCTCGGGAAAGAAGCGGTAATCGCTTTGGCTTTCCTTCTTTCGCATGGGGAAGGTCTTTTTTTCGTTTTCGTCAAAGCGGCGTGTTTCCATCAGAACGGTGCCGCCCGATTCCAGCACGGCGATCTGCCTTTTTGCCTCGTATTCTATTGCCTTTTCAATGAATTTGAAGGAGTTGAGGTTCTTAATCTCACATCTTGTGCCCATGGGCTCTCCCGGTCTTCTCACGGAGAGGTTAACGTCGCATCTCAGACTGCCCTCGTTCATTTTTCCGTCGCAAACGCCGCCGAAAAGCAGAACGGCTCGAAGAGCCTTGAGGTAGGCAACGGCCTCCTCTGCGCTTCTGATATCGGGCTCTGATACGATCTCGATGAGGGGAACTCCGCAGCGGTTACAGTCAATAAGGGTACGGTCGCCTCTGTGGATAAGCTTTCCTGCGTCCTCCTCCATATGGATACGGGTAATGCCCACGGTCTTTTTTTCGTTTGCCGTTTCGATCTCAATGCTGCCGTCGGTGCAGATGGGTCGCTCAAACTGGGTGATCTGATAGGCCTTGGGAAGGTCGGGATAAAAATAATTTTTCCGGTCAAAGCCTGATACTTCGGCTATGGTGCAGTTGAGGCTGAGGCCTGCGCGTACCGCAAGCTCAAGAGCCCTTTTGTTAAGGGTGGGAAGGGTGCCCGGCAGGCCGAGGCATATGGGGCAGACCTGCGTGTTTGGCTCGGCGCCGAAGTCTGTTGAGCAGGAGCAGAATATTTTGGAGCTTGTTTTCAGCTCTGCGTGTACCTCAAGGCCGATAACGGTTTCGTATTCGCTTGTATAAATATTCATTTTGCCACCTCCTCAAAAGCGACACCCGCTCTGTACAGCAGCTCCTCGGAAAAGGCGGGGCCTGTCAGCTGCATTCCGATGGGGAGACCTCTTTCGTCTCTTGCACAGGGGATGGAAAGGGCAGGGAGACCTGCAAGGCTCTGAGAAACGGTGCAAAGATCCTGAGCATAGGCTACGGTTGGGTCGGAGAGCTCTTCGCTTTGCGGATAAGCCGCCGTGGGGGCGGTGGGAGAGAGAATGATATCGCATTTTTCAAAGGCCCTTTTGTAATCCTCGCATATAAGGCGGCGAAGGCCGAGAGCCTTTTTGTAATAATCCTCGTAGGAGCCCTCTGAGAGAACGAAGGTTCCAAGCATAATGCGGCGCTTCACCTCATCACCGAAGCCCTCGCTTCTGTTGGACATATAGAAATTATCAATATTGTCGGCCTCCGACCGGGCTCTGCTGCCGAAGCGGACTCCGTCATACCTTGCAAGGTTTGACGAGGCCTCTGCCGAGGAGATGATGTAGTAGGCTTCTGTGGCATAGGAAAGGGAGGGGAGGCTGACTGATACCGTTTCTGCACCAAGGCCTCTGAATATGGCTGCGGCATTGAGAACAGCCTCTTTTACGCTTTTTGATATTTCGGGGCCGAGCAGCTCCTTTGCAATGCCGATGCGAAGACCTGCCAC
>JAFQNM010000098.1 GCA_017395885.1 Clostridia bacterium
AGGAGGCCCTGATCTCTGCGCTCTCCCGCGTACCCCCTGAGCACTGGCATATCTTCGAGGCCATCATTGATGACTTCACATCCGTCTACCTCCAGAGCAAACAGGAAAAGGACAAGGAATAATTCCTTGTCCTTTTAATTAAAAACAAACAAAAGCGCCGCAGGCTCTCACCTGCGGCGCTCTCTTTATGTCATCAGCCGTCCTGCGAATATCACCATCATCCGCAGCTCCTTTTCTCCCGCTCTTTCTATCGTATCATGGAGATATTTTCTGGCCTTTTCCATAACATTCTCCTTTACTTTCAGCTTTCTTTATGATATTGTGAGTTTAATTTTATTACTGCAAAATGTCCTTTTCCTTGCGCCTGCATCTGAGTATGGCTTTGCGTCTGGGGCAGCAGCCGTAGCAGGGGCAGAGTATGCAGCAGGTCACATAGCCGTTCACCGCCTGTCGGTGCCGGTCGCCGCTGTCCTGTCTCAGCATTTCTCTCCCTCCCCGCTCATGTGCTTGAGCGGCCTTGCATCAGGAGGCACACCCAGCAGTCCAAGAGGGCTGTTGAGACGGATATTTTTAACATAAGTGTCTCGCATATCATTCTGTCTGTTCATGTGTGCGCTCCTTTCATTTTGTCCTTATGGGCACGTTGCCCATAATATATCACAGCGGCGGGGAGTCGCCTACCAAGCATATTCTCCCCGCCTAACCACTTGGGTTGATTTAAGAATAGCAGAATAGCAAGATTTATTCAACCGTAAAATACCGGTAATTTAACGGTATTTTGCAGATGATTTTCCGTTTTTTCTGCCCAAATAAAAAATCAGCCCCAAACTATAAATAGGAGGGGGCTTTTATGCCGCAAAGCGCAACGATTGAAAAACTCACCAGAGAGGGAATTATCTCACTCAACAAAATATGGGACGAGGAAGGCTGGACTATCGCTGGAATTGTCGAAGAAATGAAAAAGCACGGTGAACAGACGTCCGAAAGCACTGTGCAAAAAATGCGTAAGAAGGGCGCAGAAAACAACACCTATAATTACAATCTTACAATCAAACCAATGCTGCGCGTTTTTGCTCGCATCTCCAACGAGCCTGTGTCAGTCAGCGAAGCCGATACACCCGAAGAAGTTCAGATAGCGACGCTCAACAACACGATACTTATGCGAGAGGCTGACATTGCAGTCTTGGAAACCAAGCTTTCTGCGGCAGAAACTTTGAACGGTTCTTTGCAATTAAAGCTTGAGGAAAATTCTGCCGCGGAACAAAGAAAAATTTCCCACCTACAGCAGCAGCTTAAAGACCTCCAGCAGCTCCTTGATGATCGCAAGGAATTTATGGGAGAACGCAGGGATTTTATCCTCCGGCTCGAACAGGAGAAAAAGGACATACGCAAAGAAAGCAATATGAAGAGCGTACTGCTCGTCATCGTCTTTGTTTTGATGCTCATCGCCTTTGGCACTGACGCTATTATCCCCCTGTTCTGAGGAACGCCTATGTATCAACGAAAAGATGGAAGATGGGAAGATAC
>JAFQNM010000099.1 GCA_017395885.1 Clostridia bacterium
ACCCACGGGACCCATTTATGGGTAGTAAGTAACAATTGCACGGCTGGCAGGCCAATACTAAACGCACTTGTGCGTCGCCAGTAGTGTTTAGGGCTATGCCCGAAAATGAAATACCCCCCGTTTTACGGGGGGATATTTATTGTGTTCATCCTATTAAGTTGTCGTCCTTATCGAATTCATTCTCCATTTCACGAATCAACTCACCGTTTTCATCATAAATTCTTGATTTATACGTGTAGTTACCGTTATCCTTGTATATGTATTCATGTGATGAGAATGATCCGTCAGAATAGTAATAGAAACTAACGCGGCTCGTCAGATCTGCATCTTCTGAGAAAAATGAGGTGCTCTTTGAGGTGATCTCACCGTTTGAGTTGTAAATAGTGTTACCCATCCTTTCGAGGTGGCCATTATCATTGTATTCATACTCCTGGGTGGCTGAGATTTTTTCGCTTTCGTCGTAGGAGTTTATGATCTTCAAGTAGCACAAACCGTCTTTGTTATAAACATCTTCGGTAACAGATCCTATAATTCCACCGTCAATTTCCGTATAATAGGTTGAGGTCTTTTTTAGAAGAGTGTTTTGGTCGTCATAAGAATACTCAATTTCACCATAGGGGTAATTATCGGGGCCGTAGTCTGTGAAATAAGCATGTGATATCAGACCTGAATCATTATAATAGTTCGTGCTTTCCGTAGCCACCTCACCGTCCTCCGTATAGGTAGTGGAGGTGATGCTTTCAATCAATCCGGAGGAGTGATATTTGAAAACGGATTTGAAAACGAGATTACCGTTTTCATACTGGGTGCTCACCTTTTCACTTATAACGCCTCTGATATCGTAGGTGGTAATATGCCTGATAAGGAGAACGCCGTCGCTTGAATATGTGGAGGAGGTTTCAATAAGCTGAGACTTTGCGGTGTACTCTGTGTCAAATTCAATATAATCTCCGTATATATTGCCGTCCTTGTCATAATTGGTCAGTGCGGAAACATACCCGTTCTGATAAAATATTTCAGACCTTGAGTAATTTTCGAAGTCGTTGGTTGAAAGGTAGTTTGTAGGTTTTCCTTTTTTGTCAAGATATTCGGTGGTCATCTCCGTGTAGAGACCGTAGCCGTAATCTATGGTAATAGCGTGGAAGCCGTGTGCTCCCTCAGGTCCCTTAAGGTCAGTGGGCTCTTCGTCCTCATCAAAGTAGGCCTCGTGTGTAAGCCTTCCAAGCTCGTCATATTCGTATTTAACCGAAGAAAATCCATGTCCGTAGTAGTCGGCAGGATCCTCGTCGCTGTCAAGATAAGTAATCTTTAGCGGTTGGCCGTAGCTGTTGTATTCGGTT
This sequence comes from Clostridia bacterium, assembly GCA_017395885.1. Lineage (GTDB taxonomy): Bacteria > Bacillota > Clostridia > Oscillospirales > CAG-272 > Avispirillum. The sequence continues at coordinate 1,341 of JAFQNM010000099.1, forward strand.
AGCTCAATAGCATATCCGGCAATATTATCGCAAAGCTCACCGTCATCATCAAGAAACTCATTTTTAATAACGAAGCCGTTTTCGTCGTATTCATAGGTAAGTACGGCATAGTTCACGTCATCAACCATAACAGGGTCTCCGTCCTCGTCTGCATAGGTTCTTGATGAAATGAGTCCGTTTTGATTGTACGTGTTAACAACAGTACAGTATGGGAGAATGTCAGAGGGGTCTCCGTTTTCATCGAATACACTGATAGAAACAGTTAGTCCGCGCTCGTCATATTCGAACTCCTGAATAGCTCCGCCATAAGTCTCGCTAACAGTAATATCGCCGTTTTCATCGGTAAAAACTGTTTTAACTGTGTTGTGATTAGAGTCAAAGGTCCTTTCCGCACAGGCAAAGCCGTCGCTGTTGCAAATAAGCTCACCGTCAATTCCGTAATAGCTCAGCTCAACCATATCGTTGCTTGAATCGAACTTGAAATCCTTGTAGTAAATGCCCTGAGAATTGGGCCTTCTGTTATAGTCGGCATCAAGGAAGTATTGCTTTTCAACACGGCCCAGCTCGTCAAGCTCAAATTCAAATCCAAACACAGAGGAGTCGTGTGCAAGCCTGTCCGAGGAATCTGCGTGGAAGGTGATCCTGGTAACGTAGCCCTCGTCATTGTATTCGTACTTAAAGCGTGAAATGCCCGTTCTTGCGCTTTCGTTGATATCGGTGAAGAGCGCAGATCCGTCTGCCTCATAGCCTGAGGGGATAAGATAAGAGCTTTCTCCGGCTTTTGGATGCTTCAGATCGGCAGCAGCAAGCTTTTCTCCGGAGTATTGGAGAGTAAAGTAGGGAATATCAAACTTGTTGTAGTAAGTAACAGCGCTGAGTGATCTATCTGTTGTATATTCAAAGCTGTAGCGTGCAGGCCTGTCTGAATAGATACCCGTAGCGGAGTGATCTTTAAGATTACCGTAGGAATCTACGTGGGAAAGCTCAATTACCCGTCCTTCCTTTTTTGTTATAACGTAGTGAGAGGCGGATTTTTCGTATTCACTTCTTGAGAGCTTATCTATTCCAACCGGAATACCGTTTTTCATAACGAAATCATGGTAGTGATAATCTCTCGGAATGAAGTGAAGGCCCAGCAGTATGGAAAGTGCCGCAACAGCGGTAGCTATGCCCGCCGTAGCAGCAGCTCTGAAGATCCGTCGCTTGCTGTCTCTGTCGCGAAGAACTGCATAATCGATCTTCAACAGACTTGAAATAACGTGAAGAAACAGCTCTCTTTCAGACTTGTACTGGCTTTTTCTGAGAGCAATGGGGGCTTTTTCTCCAAGGGCTCTGAAGGGCTCCGGCAGATAGCTTGTTGCAGGCCTCGTTCCGTCATCAAGAACGATGGGTATGATCCTCGTTGCAGGATCGACCCCCTCTGCTTCCTTAAGCCTTATAAAGGTTTCGATCTCAAAATTAACGTATTTGGGATCGCTTTTGAAAATAGCCTCGGAGCAGATAAGAATAAGATACTGAGACTGGCTCAGCTTTTTTTCCATTTCTTCGTAAAGAGGGTTGGAGGAGAAGTCTACCTCGTAAGCACAAAGAGGTGTAAGCCTTCTTTTTGAGCCTGTCCTTTTGCGAACGGAAACAGGAAGATTGTAGGACTCGATAAACTTCTGTATTTTAAGTGCAAATTTAGAGTCCGCTCCCTTGTGGCTGATGAATGCAACAAACGAAGCGAGCTTTCCTTTGTTATCGGACATATAGAAACCTCCAAAAAACGTGTAGGGATGTTATTTTGATCGCATAGCCTTGTATTCGGTGTCAAGAATCGAGCAGGTGCCAACGTCAACGTATCGGCCCTTGATATAAAGGCTCTGTCGGCGCACTCCCTCAAAGGTCATACCGCACTTTTCCATCACCCTGCGAGATGCATCGTTTCCTATCATATACCTGGACTCGATACGCCGCAAACCCAGCTCCTCAAATCCAAAGCGTATAACCCGCATAGCGGCCTCAGTTGCATATCCCTGACCGTGGTAATGAGAGGAAATAACGTATCCCATCTCTCCGCAAAGGTTGTATTCGTCAAGAGCGGTAAAGCCGCAGGTACCGATCATTTTTTCGGATAGGGTAACAGCCCAGTCAAAAAACTTTCCGGCACGGTACTGGCTCTGAACGTAGGATAGGTATTTGGCTGTGTATCCCAAATCAGGGTGGGGCTCCCAGGTGAGAAAACGGGTAAGCTCAGGATCTGAGGAAAATTCAAACATATCGCACCGGTCAGCCTTTTCTATTTTTCTCAGTTTAAGCCGTTCAGTAACCAGAACGGGAGGGGAGCGGAATATATCCTTTATGCTAAGATCCATATAATACCTCACTATAAATGTAAGTATACCATTAAAATTAATTTTTTGCAATAGGGAGAAAAAAATCATTCTATCTGTTGATGTATTCACAAATTAGTGGTACAATATAGTGAATAACTATGAAAGAGCGAAGAATAATGAGAAAAACGCTTGCAGTTCTCGGCGCAGGAAATATGGGCCTTGCCATAACGGATGGTATTTTAAGGTGTGGCTTTATTCCCGCTGAGAATATAATACTTGTTCGCAGAAGCACGGAAAGGCTTGAGAACTACCGTTCTCTAGGCTGTAAGGTGTGCACTGATATGAGAGAGGCGGCAACGGAGGCAGACGTGCTTTTGCTTGCATTAAAGCCCCAGATGATGGAGCTCATATATGAAGCAGCAGCCCCGGTCAGCTTTGGAAAGCTTGTGGTTTCAATAGCTGCAGGCATAAAAACGGAAGCTATAGAAAAAAGGCTTTCCGGTTCGTTTGTGGTAAGAGCAATGCCAAACACTCCTCTTACCGTAGGGGAAGGAGTAACGGAGATATGCAGAGGAAAAAATGTCTCAGATGAGGACTTTTCCTTTGCAAAGGGTCTGTTTGCAGGATCGGGAATAACTGTTGAATGCAGTGAATGTGATATTAATGCATTCACAGCCTTAACATCCAGTGCCGTTGCATATTTTGCTGCCGTTGAGCAGGCAATGTGCAGCTGGGCAGAGGAGAACGGCCTTCAGAGCTATGATAAGCAAACCATATGCGACCTGGTTTCAAAAACTGCAATGGGCACCGCAAAGCTTTTGTATGAAAAAAAGATGAGCCCTGCTGATCTGATAAGATCGGTTGCATCACCAAACGGAACTACCGAGCGTGCCTTAAAGGTGTTTGAGGAGCAGGGACTTAACAGTATTTTTGATAAGGCAATGACAGCCTGTGCTGAAAGAGCCGAGGAGCTTTCGAATATAAAGTGATATAAAATGCTCTCTGTGCATAAAGTATATAAAAAACGGAGAGCTGTAATGACCGATATCACTGTTTATCATTCAAGAATAATCCGCTTCAGAGCCATCCTTGGCACGGCGATCATAGCCGCACTGTGCCTCGGTGTAATTGTTGGGGGAGAGCTGCAAACGGTTGAAAGCTGCATAATAGTCCCAAGACCCACCTTTTCAGAGCATTCATTTTTTTCGGCAGCTGTCAGAATATGCATATGGGATATGGTATGCTTTTGGGTTCTCAGCCTGCCCCTGAATAAGAGCCTCAGGGTAGCATCAAGCACCGTGTTGTTTTTCTTTAGAGGAGCGGTGATCGGAAGCGTGTGGAGAACGTTTTTTGAGAACACTGTTTCCAATGGGGCGACAGGCATTCTTGGGGCATATCTTGCAGTTACGTTGCTTTGTATTATCTATGACGGATATTTGAATACGGGGGGAGAAAAGAGTGGCCTTTGCCGTTTAATATCCTGCCTTGCAGTGACGGGCGCCGCTGCAGTTATCAGAATAATGCCAATGCTGCTATACAAATAAGAATAGAAAAATTCGGAGATACCAATGGGAAAGAAGTACGAAAATATAAACGACTACAGCGAAGAGCTGGAAAAGAAAAAGAAAAAACGAATGACCCTCAATCCCTTTGAGAATATGTTCACAAAGGACGGAAAGGGTGTGGAGAAGGATGAGATACAGGTTCTTGATAAGCCTGATCTCGGAAATTTTTTTAAGTTGCTTTTCAGAAAGCTGAACCATATTTTTTCCGTTAACATCCTTTTGATATGCGGAAATTTTCCCATATTCTTTATGCTTTTCGCATATGCATATACAACGGTTGATATATTGGGTCCATCCTCTCAGATATATCCCCTTGTGAGAGGAGTATCATATTTTGATAATTCTCCAACGGTAATGACCCTTCTTGGAATATTCGGTAATCAGGATTCCAGATTTCTGCCCACAACTGCAACGTATATTTTCTGGGGACTGACAGCACTTGTGTTTTTTACCTTCGGTCTTGTTAACGTAGGAACAACGTACATCAACAGAAACCTTCTTCGCGGAGAGCCCGTATTTATAATGAGCGATTTCTGGTATGCTATCAAACGCAACTGGAAGCAGGCTCTTGGCTTTGGAATAATGGACCTTCTTATGATCGTCATTCTTGTATATGACATTATGTATTACCGTGCAAGACTTGCAGTTGGCGGCCTGTTTATGACGATGTACGTGGTAGGCTACGGAATGGCAATAATATACAGCTTCTTGAGAGTATATGCATACCTTATGATAGTAACATTTGATATGAAGCTCTCAAAGATACTTAAGAACAGCCTTTATTTTTCTGTGCTCGGAATCAAGAGAAACGCACTTGCCCTTCTCGGAACAATAGTACTGATAGTGCTGGACTACCTGCTCATCAGAATATTCACTCCCATTGGATTGATCATACCCTTTATCATCCTGTTCGGACTTGTGCAGTTTATGTTCATATATGCAGCCTTCCCGAAGATCAAGCAGATCATGATCGACCCATATTACAGAGAGGTAGAAAACTCAAAGCAGCCTGAAGAGGAAGCAGAAGAGCCGGAAGAAGCATAATAAAAGGCCCCTTAGTAGGTTGGTCTTATGAAAAGACCAACCTACAATGATATCAATTTGCAAAGCAAATTGGTGAAATACGTCTGACGACGTGTGAAATAGGCTTCGCCTATGTAATATTTTCTTCGAAAATATTAAGGAACAAAAATACTCCGTTGTTTTTCAACGGAGTATTTTTTACTTGCGTCAGCAATATTTCACATTTCCGTAGGAAATATATCATATTCCCTGAAGGGAATATATCATTGGGAGCTTGCGGTAATCCCTTACCGCAACTCCCTTTATCAGGGGGCCTTTTAAGCTTTGTCATACAGTTTCGCAAACGAAAGCACGTGCGCCGAATTTTCTGATGGCGCTTGCGGCATTGTTGGCTGAGGATGTATCCTTAAAGAAACCGAAAACGGCAGGTCCGCTGCCGCTCATCATAGCAAGGTCGGCGCCGCATTCCAGAAGAATATCCTTTTGTGCCTTTGCTGTTGAATGGGTAGGTAGAATTACGTCCTCAAAAATATTGTATGCACGGCTGAAGAGGGCTCCAACGTTGCCGCTTCTGAGAGCATGAACAACAGCGGGAAAATCTCCGTGGCGCTCGTTTACTCTTTCGCGGTAGAGCTCATCAATAAACGAATAGGCTTTCGGGGTGGATACGCCCTCGCCGCCCCTCGTAATCAGGAGAGTCATACCTTTAAGCGCAGGCAGAGGAGTCATGATCTCACCGAGACCCTCACAAAGGGCACATCCGCCCAGTATGCAGAACGGAACGTCAGCTCCGAGCGACTTACCAAGCTCAAGAAGCTGCTCTTTGGTAAGAGGCTCGTCAAAAAGAGTATTGAGCGCCTTGAGAGTTGCAGCAGCATCGGTGCTTCCTCCTGCAAGTCCGCTTGCAACGGGGATATGCTTTTCAATGTGAATGTGGGCTCCGCTATTGATGCCGGTGGCGTCAAAAAAGGCTGCAGCAGCCTTGTAGGCAATGTTTTTTTCGTTAGTGGGAACGTGAGGAAAATTTGATGAAAGGAGAATATCTTTGTCTCTCAGCTCAACCGTGACCAGATCGCAGAGAGATACTGTGTGCATTATGCTTTCAATATCGTGATATCCGTTTTCACGGCGATTGACAACGTCCAGATAAAGATTGATCTTTGCGGGAGCATTTACGGTGATTTTCATATGATCGTTCCTTTCATATCAGTGTATGATCTTAATAAGCAGATTCTGCTTTATCTCAACGGAGTTGATGGGACATAGCTCCTGGCAACAGTAGCAGCGAATACATTTCTTGTAATTGATATATGCCTTTTTGTTTTTAACGGTGATTGTGTGCTGAGGGCATGACCGGGCGCAAACACCGCAGCCAATACAAGTTTTTTTATTAATGGCAGGCTTGGGCTCGAAGAATTTTGCGGCTTTTCCGCCGAGTATGTTTGGAAGAGCGCGGAGAATATTGAATTTTTGCGTATCGGGAAGGATTATTCCGGTTATTTTGCAGTCTTCGATTTTGTCGCCGATAACGGAAAGCCCGGATACCGATTCAGGGCAAAGAGATCTTTCTCTTGCAACGCAAAGCATAGGGACCGTGCCCTCAAAACCGAGAACGGCCTCTGCAACAAGATCGAGGCAGAAGGGTGAGCGTGAAGAAAGAAGAACGCCGTATTCCTTAGGAGTACCTCCTGTGGGGCCGTTGCCCTCCATTCCTACAATGCCGTCGCAAACGGTTATCATTTCCTTTTTTTGGCAGATCAACTGGCAGAGATCACAAATCATCTGAACGAAATCCTCCTGCCTTGGAAACCTGGCGTGCATCTCAAACTTTTCAACGCCGGGAATTACGCCGAAAAGATTTTTGATTCCGCAGCTCAGCTTGGTTAGAGAATGTGTCTTCAGCTTGCATATATTGAGAATAACGTCAGCCTCAAGAATGGGGGTAATGATGTTGAAGGACCTGCATTTTACGCCGCTGTCAAAGGTCATTGTTCCGCTTGAAGGATCGGTGTTCAGTATAAGGCCTTCCTTTTTTGCAACGTCGGCAATACCGCAGCCCTTGTAGTGAGATTTCATCGTTATCTCATTGTAGGGGCCGCCTGAGCTTTCAGCAACGGTAATGCTTTCGGCTCCCAGCCTTTTGATAATTCTTGCGGCCGCATCAATAACTGAGGGATGAGTGGTTGCGGCAAATTCAGGGGGCTTGTTCATAACAAGATTGGGCTTTATAACAACCTTTTTCCCGCGAATAAGCTCAGCTGTTATGCCAAGGGCAAGAAACTGCCTTTCGAGAATCGCAGTAATGGCTTCAGTATCGTAATTTTTGCATCTGTCGAGTGCAACAGGTCTGAAATCCATAAAAACACCGTGCTTTCCTATGATCGATAATAATATGAATACAGTATAACATATAAGCCTGAGTATTTCAATAAAAAGGTCAAAGTAATTGAGAGGAGCCTGTTAACAAAATGATTCTTGACTTTGTATCTGAAAAGGGCTATAATCAGTTGAGCACAGAGAAGGGAGCAGCCGAAATGAAGAATATGCTGTTTATAATAAACTCCGCATCAGGCAAGCTTGCCCTGGAGGATACGTTGATGAACGTTGTTGAAATATTCTCCAAGGCTGATTATGATGTAACCATCCACCTTACCAAGGGTGAGGGAGATATAGAGTCTCTGCTGAAGGAAACCAGTGGCAGATATGAGCTGATCGTATGCTGCGGAGGAGACGGAACTCTCAATATAGTGGCAGGCACCGTGTTTAAAGAGGGCCTTGATGTGCGTATCGGCTATATCCCGGGCGGAACAACAAATGATTTTGCCGCATCCCATAAGATAGATACTGTAACTACAGTGGCCGCAACACAGATAGCAGAGGGAATTGAGAGGGAGGTAGACCTTGGAATCCTGAACGGAAATCCCTTTGTATACGTGGCCGCATTCGGAATGTTTTCGGACGTTTCATATCAGACGGACAGAGAAATGAAAAAGGTCATGGGTCACGCCGCATACGTATTTGAGGGCATAAAATCATTTGCAAAGGCGAAGCCTTATCCCCTTAAGATCGAATATGACGGTAAAACGGTAGAGGGCGATTTCATATACGGAATGATCAGTAATTCAAGGCGTATCGGAGGCTTTGAGCTCCCCATACTCAAGAATATACTGTATGATGACGGAGAAATGGAGGTAACCCTCGTCAAAAAGCCTAAAACAGCTCTGGAGACCCAAAAGCTGATAAACTGTCTCATAAATCAGGCGCCTGATGATGAAACCGTGTATATGTTCAAAACCGCAGGCCTTAAGATCACCTCTGAAAACGATATACCCTGGTCTCTGGACGGAGAGTTTGGCGGAATCTTCTCCGATATTGATATAAGCGTTGAATGTGCCGCTATCAAAATGATTTTCTGACAATATTAAAAGAAGCCCCGTTCAAGGGCTTCTTTTAATATTAAACGATCATGCCGAAAATATCGTGCTTCTTTTCGTCGGCTGCGCGGAGTATTTCAGAGAGAGAGGCACCGTTCTTGAAGTACTCATACATTTCAAGCGTGCAGAGAGTAAGGGTATTATCCTTGTCAAGGCCCGTAAGGGAGATGAGAGCATCTGCCGCAGAGTCCTCAGAAAGGGAGTTTTCCTTCATATAGCAGTAGAGAGCGGCAGCGCTTCCTGTGCAGATGTATACAGGGAAGATTCCCATTTCAATGCAGCTTTTGGCAGCTCCCGTAAGTCTGTCGGAGTTAGCCAGCTTTCTTGGAATATCTCCGCCAACTCTTGCACAGGTATCGCCAAGCTCCTTGTTGTGGAAGCGGCGGATAAGGTCGTTTGCGTGGTCGAGGAGCGGTCTGATGGGTCCGTTGTATCTTGTAGCAAGGGCATCGCATGATTCGAGCATTGCATTGTGAACGAGAAGCCTTACGTTGGGGTCAACAATAGAGTCGCAGATATACTCATGACCAAGGATATTTCCAAGGTATGCACAAATCGCATGACCCATGTTGTGGATAAAGAGCTTTCTTTCTATAAAATAGTGAAAAGGGGTAAAGGGAACCATGTTCTTGATTTCGGGAACACCACCCTTGAATGCAGCCTCATCAACGGGGAGTATGCAGTATTCCTCAACAGCGATCTTGAGGGGGTTGTCGTTTTCGCCGGTGGGCTTGGGTACGGGAACCATTCTGCCAACGGAGGTTTCAACAAGACCAACCGTGTCAAGCTCCTCGGGTGTCAGCTGCTCCGAAAGAAGCTCTCTTATATATTCGTCAGCGTCCATAAGGTTTTCGCATATGAGCAGATTGAGAGGTGCCTTACCCTCTGCAAAGCGAGCCTTGATACCTGCAACAAAATTGGGGAGAATGTATTTAATAGCCTTTGCACCAACGCAGGTAGCCGCAATATCGGCACAAAGCAAGGCGTTAACGGCAGCCTCACGGTCGTTGCCGTCCACGGCGCAGACATTGTTGATCTCAATGATCTTTTCTTCCTTGCCTCCAACGATGTGCAGGGGATACTTGCGGTCAGCATTCATTCTTTCAACAACAGGCTTAGAAACGTCAATAAAGGTAACGTTGAGACCTGCCTGAGAGAAAAGAGCTCCGATAAAGCCACGGCCGATATTTCCGGCACCGAAAATTACAGCATTCATATGATTATCCTTTCGAGGTGAAATTCTTTAAATATTATATCATCATGTAATTGCCCGGTCAAGTTTACTTTTTGAAAAATATGGTGTATAATGTAAAAAGAAAGGCGGTGATACTGTGGGAATGAGCTGGGAACAGCTGGAGAGTGCTTGCACCTCCTGTCATGAGTGCCCTCTTGGAGACAGACGAACTAACATAGTAATAGGTACAGGAAACAGAAACGCAGATATAATGTTTGTAGGTGAGGCCCCCGGAGCTGACGAGGATAAAACGGGTATACCGTTTGTTGGAGCCGCAGGAAAGCATCTTGATAAATTTCTGGCGGCAGTAGGAATGAAGAGAGAGGACGTGTATATTGCCAATATACTGAAATGCCGTCCTCCTAATAACAGAGATCCGCTTCCTGAGGAGCAGGATGTTTGCATAAAGTATCTTCGTGAGCAGGTAAAGCTTATTAAGCCGAAGATTATAGTGTGCCTCGGCAGGATATCTGCCATGAGACTGATCGACCCTGAATTCAGGATAACGAAAATGCACGGCCGGTTTTTCAAGCGAGGAGAATTTTATATCTGTGCCGTGTATCATCCGTCTGCACTTCTTCGAGATCCCTCCAAAAATGAGGATATGTATACAGATCTTAAAAAAGTAAAGGCAAAGCTTGCAGAGCTTTAAGAAAAAGGCTTTTCGGAAAAACCGAAAAGCCTTTTTCTTTATTTGTTATTTGTTCAGCTCTTTGCTGAAGAACTGATGAACGTCATCTCTGATAACAGCGTTTTCAACTATCCAGTTCTGGGTATATCTCATACGGATAGACTCGTGCAAGCCTTCCTCGCCCATATAGTAGGTGAGAAAATCCTCTGCAGAGTTAAGGTCTGTAATGTCGTAATCCTTTGCCATTGCAAGAACCTCAGATTCAAAGAACTCCTGAGTGTACTGAAGGTTTTCACATCTCATAATGTAGTAAAGGATCATATCCTCATAGCAGGTGTTTTCAGCATTCTCCTTGAGGAGGGCATAGAAATCGTCTCGGTTGTCATAGCCGTAAGTCTCAAGAATGTACTCGTCAAGAGTCATATCCTTGCTTTCCGCAGCAGAACGTGCTGAATTGAGAGCCTTGTCATATTCTGCCTGATATTCCTTTTCGGGAACCTTTTTGAGCTTGCTGTTTTCACATATATAGTTCCAGGAGAGAGCAACCTTGTAGCCTTCAATGTTTTTGTTGTATTCCTTGAGAAGCTCGCTGATAATGTAGTTGTTCATAGACTCGCCGGAGTAACCGTAGTGCTCGTGGTAGAATGAGTCGTCAACACCGGAAAAATCCACCTCGTCGATATAGTTAAGGTATATCTCAAACTCAACCTCACGTCCTGAGTTCATATAGTCCTTGAAAAAGGGGTCGGGAATGTTGAGGGTAACGGTTTTGGTTTCACCCTGGCTCATTCCAATGATCGCTTCGTCAAGCTCGGGAACTCCGAAATAATTGATACCGAGCATAAATGTCTGGCCGTATCCGCTTTCATTTTCTTCGAAATTAAAAAGGTAGTAAGTATCACCGGTGTCTGTAAACTTGCAGGAGGTGATAATATCAACGTAGTCATACTGGCGGCAAGGACGGTCAGGGTCTTCTGTTCTTTCACAGTAGTAGCCCGCAAGCATCTTGAGCCTGTTCTGAACATCAAGCTCGCTGGGAACGTAATCAAAGCTGGGAAGCTCTATGCCCTTGTAATCGCAGACCTTAACGTAGTCGGGAAGGTAGTAGTCGTAAGGCTCTCCTGTTCTGTCATAAGCCTCATATTTTTCATCTCTTGCGCAAGATGGGAGAAAAGTGCACAGTAGTGCAAGCACCGTTATAAGTGAAAGTGTTCTGAAAAAAGTTCTCATAATATAATACCTTGATATGTTGATTTATGATTTTTTAGCGTAGTATTGCTTCAGCTTCAGCTTGCCCGTTATTTTTCTGAGAATAAAAAGAACAAGAGAAATGAAGAGCATGGCGATAGCTGCGCTGAAAACGTAGAATAGGTAATCTGCAATTATCTTTCTTATCTCATTTTCCGTAGGGTCGCTGTACTTAATGAAAAAGGGGATAACGTTCATAATGGAGAGATCAACGATTAGAACGGCATAGTATGCACCGCAGGAGCTGAGAGCAGCTTTAAGCGGAGAATATGCGGCGGTGGCATTTTCCTTTTGGGAAACGTCTCTCCTTTTAGCAAAGATGCTGCTGAAGATAAGTGCAACGGTGACCATAAGTCCGTCAAACAGTATTTCGATAAAATAAGAGAGAGCGCCGGGAATCAGCTTGGGAGCGGAAAGCGTGTTTACTATAACGTTATAAACGTACATCATAATCTTTCCGCAGGCAAGTCCGCTAAGAGCAATAAGAGCGGTGCGTACTGCAGTTTTCTTTCCGAAATAAGAAAAGGCATATACGGTTGCGGCAATAGCCACAGAAACGGCACACAGGCTGAAAAGATCTGATCCGTAGTAGCACACAGGTGCTACAAGCGCCGGAGCTGTAATATCGGAAACTGCCCATAAATAAACGATCGTAAGGATCTTGGAAATAATAGTGCATCCCAGCACGCCTGCCACGGTAAACAGGGTAAAGGATGTGGTGATCTTGTTTTTTGACATAGCATCTCCAAGGAAAAAATCTATACAGAACATTTTATCATAATATTCAGCATATTACAAGAAGAAAAATTGTAAATATTTCAATACGGGTGAATATAAATAAAGAGAAGTACAAAAATGAAAATCGGAGGCTATATGGAAGGTAATTATAAAAGAGAAACAGATAGAGAAAGGCCGCTTCTTGACCTTAACGTGCGTCCCGATCCTGAAACGGTAAGTGAGATTTCTGAGATAATGGCAGAGAGGTACAGCTTTCTTTCGCTGACGTCTATAGGTGAATCTGTTATGGGCAAGAGAATACATATGCTTTCACTTGGAAACGGAAACGCCGGAAAAAGCGTGTTATATGTGGGAGCACATCACGGAGCAGAATGGATAACCACACTTGTGCTGCTCAGGCTTGTAAATGAGATGTGCGAATATATCAAGGCCTCAAAGCAGCCCTTCGGAATAAATCTGCAAATGCTTCTCGCCACCAGATGCATACATATCGTTCCACAGCTTAATCCCGATGGATGCGATATACAGATAAACGGAGTAAGAGATGAGCATATTCTGTATGAGAGGCTTCAGAGAATGTCGGGGGGAGACTATTCCCGTTGGCAGGCAAATGCAAGAGGAGTAGACCTCAACCATAACTATAATGGAGGCTTTTTGGAGTATAAAAGACTTGAAGGAGAAAACGGCATATTTCCCGGGCCAACACGTTACTCCGGAGAGTATCCTCTTTCCGAGCCGGAAACAGCTGCTCTTGCAGGCTTTATAAGATATGAGAACAGGCTACAGGGGATCATAACGCTGCATAGCGCAGGAGAGGAAATATATTATTCGTCAGGTGGAATAGTACCCGACAGATCGAGATCCATCGGAGAAAAAATGGCCCAGCTCACAGGCTACCGACTTTCTGCACCGGAGGGTCTAAGTGCATACGGAGGGCTTACAGATTGGTACATAAGAGAGTTTTCAAGACCGTCCTTTACCATTGAGTGCGGAACGGGAGAAAATCCGATCCCCGAGACAGCGTATTTCCCCATATATGCACGTCTGAGAGAAATGCTGATGACGTTTCCCATGCTTTTATGATATTGACATAAATGGAGAATTGGGTTAGAATAAATGTACTAATAAGAAGAAGGATAATAAAATGTCAAATATGAAAAAGCTTTTGATAGTAGACGGAAACAGTATTCTCAACCGTGCATTTTACGGGGTTCGCCCCCTTTCCACAAAGGACGGTATTCCCACAAATGCAGTGTACGGATTTATCACAATACTGAAAAAGCACATAGACAGCATCTCTCCCGACTATCTTGCCTGTGCATTTGATCTGAAGGGACCCACCTTTCGTCATGAAATGTATGAGGGGTATAAGGCAAACCGCCATCCTATGCCGGACGACCTTGCAGCACAGCTCCCATGGGCAAAAAAGGTTGCAATGGCAATGGGCTTTACCGTTATTGAGTGTCAGGGCTGGGAAGCAGATGACGTTCTCGGAACAGTTGCGGGAATGGCAGACAGCGAGGGCGACATACTCTCCTATATATTAACCGGAGACAGAGACTCTCTGCAGCTGATAACAGATAATACCGCCGTCATACTTGTAAAAACAAAGGAAGATATAGTATATGACAGAGAAACGTTTATCTCTGAATACAAGGTAACACCGGAAAGCTACGTACACGTAAAGGCCCTGATGGGAGATAGCTCGGATAACATCCCCGGAGTTGCCGGCATAGGTGAGAAAACTGCTTTCAAGCTTATTTCAGCTTGTGAAACTCTGGATTGTCTATATGCAGACGAGAATCTCGGAGGTGCGGGAAAATCCGCCAAGGAAAAGCTCATTGCAGGCAAAGCTAATGCATACCTGTCCTATGAGCTTTCAAAAATAAGCAGAGAAGCTCCCATAGGACTCACCCTTGAGGATATTGAGCATAACGGTGCCAATAAATCTGAGCTTCTTGAAATATTCACAAAGCTTGAGTTTTCCGGTCTTGCTAAGCGGTTTGACTTTGAGGGAGCAGAGGAGCATAGTGAAAAAAAGGCACCTAAGATGCCTGAAATAGTTGAAAAGAGCGCCGATGAGCTTTCGGCTGAAGAAGGCAGTATAGCCCTGTCTGTGTTTGATGGAACCCTTTACTGCGCAACCGTAAGCGGAGTATATAAGGTCAAGGGAGACCCATCGCCAATACTTGAAAAGGGATTTGTTTGTCACGATTTTAAGGAGATATACAAATGCCTGATGCGCTTTGGAGCAGAAGTAAAGTGCGTGTTTGACACAATGAGTGCTTCGTATCTTCTTTCTCCCGGTGAAAGCTCATATCCTGTTGAGAAATCAGTTGTGCGTTATCTCGGTGAGCAAGCAAAGCCGGGAGAGGGCGCAGAGGCCTGGTATGCGCTTCGCCTTGTGCCTGAGCTTGAAAAGGCTCTTAGCGAGCAGGGAATGATGAGCGTTCTCAATGATATTGAGATACCTCTTTCTCCCGTGCTTGCCAAAATGGAGATGCTTGGATTCCGTCTGGATACGGAGGGGCTTCACAGATATATAGAGCAGCTGAACGAGCTTCAGGACCAGCTTGCCCAAAGAATATACATTCAGGCAGGCAGAGAGTTTAATATAAACTCTCCGAAGCAGCTGGGAGAGGTGCTGTTTGAGGACCTGGGCCTACCTGTTAAGAAAAAGACAAAAACAGGTTATGCTACAGATGCAGAAACTCTTTCCGCTCTCAGAGCTTATCACGAAATAATAGATGATATTCTGGATTTCAGACAGGTAGCTAAGCTGGTAGGAACCTATGGAGAGAATATAATTGCGCTTGTCGATGAGAATTCAAGAATACACACAAGGTTTAATCAGACAGGCACCGCAACAGGCCGTCTCTCCTCGGCAGACCCCAACCTTCAGAATATACCCGTCAGAGGTCAGCTTGGAAGAGAGCTGAGAAGATTCTTTACCGCTACAGACGGTGACCACATTCTTGTTGATGCAGACTATTCTCAGATCGAGCTGAGGCTCCTTGCTGAAATGTCAGGAGACAGCGTTATGCAGAATATCTATCTTGAAGGAGGAGATATTCATGCATCTACAGCGGCAAAGGTTTTCGGCGTTTCTCCCGAAATGGTCACAAAGGAGCTTAGGTCAAAAGCAAAGGCAGTTAACTTCGGTATTGTATACAGAATCGGAGATTTTTCTCTTTCTCAGGATCTTCACGTATCCCGAAAGGCTGCAAGAGAGTATATAGACAGCTATTTGGCAACGTTTCCCGGAGTAGACAGATATCTTAAGGAAACTGTGGAAAAGGCAAAGAAGGACGGATATACAACCACTCTTCTCGGTCGCCGTCGCCCCATTCCCGAGCTTTCGGCGCAGAACAAGAATCTACGCTCGTTTGGAGAAAGAGTTGCTATGAACAGTCCCATACAGGGAACTGCTGCAGATATTATAAAGATTGCAATGATAAATGTTGACAGAGCTTTGACTCTGGCAGGAATAGATGCAAGGCTTGTTCTTCAGGTACATGACGAGCTTATTGTTGAGGCATCTTTGAACTGTGCGGATGAAGCGGCAGAAATACTTGTGCGTGAGATGAGAAATGCATATAATACGGTAGTTCCACTTGATGTTGAAGCAAATAAAGGCTCAACCTGGTACGATGCAAAATAAATACTGAAAAAACTGCTCTGATCGGGCAGTTTTTTCTATATTTGTATGGAATATCTATTGACTTTAGTAAGGTAAAGTGATAAACTATAAAACAATTAAGGTATGATCGGAAAAACTATGGAGGTAATAATGAATAATTTTCATTCTGAGTCAATAGACCGACTTTTCAGATCAATGGTAAATCTTAAAAGCGTTGAGGATTGCTATAAATATTTTGAGGATCTTTGCACTGTTAAAGAGATCCAGGATATGGCTCAGCGTCTGGAAACAGCAATAATGCTTGATTGCGGTGAGAATTATCAGACTATTTCCGAAAAGGTCGGCATTAGCACAGCTACCATCGGCAGAGTCAGCAAATGTTTGAAGTATGGCAGCGGCGGTTACCGTGATGCCATAGATAAACTTAGATCCGAGGATACAGAAAATGATAATTAACGATACGGTTCTTAAATATGATGAAAAGGTGATCTTTGCACTCAGAGAGCTTTATTCAAGGTATGGCTACTCACAGTATAAGATGAGTAAGTTTGAGGAGTATGATCTCTACGTGAGAAATAAGGATTTCCTTATTTCTGACGGAGTAATTACCTTTACAGATACAAACGGCCGTCTGATGGCCTTGAAGCCTGACGTTACCCTGTCAATCATAAAGAATTCCAAGGATATACCGGGATTCGTGCAGAAGCTTTATTATGATGAAAACGTTTACCGTGTTTCCGACAGAACGCATACGTTCAAGGAGATAATGCAGGTCGGACTTGAATGTATCGGAGATATTGATGATTATTCTATTCTCGAGGTTGTTTCTCTGGCGGCAAAAAGCCTTGTGAAGATATCAGATAGCAGTGTTCTTGATATTTCTCATCTCGGAATTCTTTCCGCTATGTTTGACCTTGCCGGTATCCCGGAGTCAGACCGTGACCGTATTATGAAGCTCGTAGGAGAGAAAAACGTCCATGAGCTTGAAAGGGAATGCAGAGGTCTTGGAGTTGAGGATGACTATACAGAGCAAATTAAAGCTCTTGTATCAACATACGGAGCTCCGAAAACGGTATTGCCAAGGCTAAAAGAGCTGCTTTGCGATGAGGCCTTTGCAGAGCCTCTCTCCCAGCTTGAGAATATAGTTGCATCACTTGATGGCGATGAGTATTCTCATATTATCCGTATAGATTTTTCCGTTATCAGCGATATCAAGTATTATAACGGTATCGTGTTTAAGGGATTTATCAGCGGCATACCTCAAAGCGTGCTTTCAGGCGGGCAGTATGACAGGCTTATGAGAAAGATGCAGAAGAGATCCGGTGCCGTTGGTTTTGCGGTATATCTTGATCTTCTTGAGAGGCTTATTTCAGAGTCGAGAAAATATGATGTGGATACCGTTATCCTTTGTGACAGAACTGCAAACGTTAGCACAGTCAGAAAAGCTGTTGAAGAGTATGCAGCAAAGGGAAGCGTCAGTGTTCAGAGAAGCCTGCCGGACAAATATACGTATAAAAGGCTTGTAAGAATTTCCGAAGGAGAGGTGACAGAAATTGAAGAAAATACTTAATGTTGCTCTCCCTAAGGGAAGACTTGGAGAAAAGGTGTATGCAATGTTTGAGGCGGCAGGATTTGAGTGCCCGTCCATCAAAGAACAGAACAGAAAGCTCATCTTTGAGAATGAAGAGGTGGGCGTTCGGTATTTCTGGGTAAAGCCCTCGGATATTGCTATCTACGTTGAAAGAGGTGCAGCAGATATAGGCGTTGCAGGAAAGGATATTCTTCTTGAATATAATCCCGATGTGTATGAGCTTCTGGATCTCGGAATAGGAAAATGCAGAATGGCAGTTGCGGCAAAGAGCGATTTTCGTGATGATCCTCAGCGAACACTCAGAGTAGCAACAAAGTTTTCAAACATTGCACAGAGCTACTATACGTCTGTTGACCGAGATATAGATATTATCCACCTTAATGGCTCAATTGAGATAGCACCTATACTTGATCTGTCAGATGTGATAGTGGATATAGTGGAAACGGGAAAAACACTTAAGGAAAACGATCTTGAGGTGTTTGAAACGATAGTACCTATTAGTGCAAGGCTTATAGCAAATAAGTCAAGTTTTAAGTTCAAAAATGAACTGATAGAAAAAATAGTGTGTGAGATTTCCGCACAGTTAGAGGCCAGAAATGATTAAAGTTTTTGAATACGGCAAGGTTGCAAATGAAGATATATTTGCCCGTGTTGAACCTGAGATAGACGTAGAGGCGGTAGTTGCCGAAATTATTGAAAACGTAAAAGCAAATGGTGATAAGGCTCTTTATGAATATTGCGAAAGGTTTGATAAGGCAATTCTTTCAAGCCTTCTTGTAACTAAAGAGGAGATCGACGAGGCAGTAGCCCTCGTTGAGCCTGAGTTTCTTGAGATACTCAAAAGGGCGGCGGCAAATATCCGTAAGTTCCATGAAAAACAGGTGAGAAACAGCTTTATCATCAATGATGAGGATGGTATCGTTATCGGTCAGAAGATCATTCCCGTGGACCGTGCAGGACTTTACGTACCCGGAGGCACGGCTGCATATCCCTCCACAGTTCTTATGGACTCAATTCCTGCAAAGATAGCAGGAGTGAAGGAGGTCGTAATGGTAACCCCTCCCACAAAGGAAGGAAAGGTAAATCCCGTTATCCTTGCGGCAGCATACGTTGCCGGAGTTGATAAGATAGTAAAGGTTGGCGGTGCTCAGGCAATAGCCGCTCTTGCATACGGAACAGAAAGCGTACCCAGAGTAGATAAGATAGTGGGCCCCGGAAATGCTTTCGTTGCAGAGGCCAAAAAGCAGGTTTTCGGAAAGGTCTCCATTGATATGATCGCAGGCCCCAGCGAGATACTTATCGTTGCAGACGGTGCAACAAACCCAGCTCACGCTGCGGCTGATCTTCTTTCACAGGCAGAGCATGACAGACTAGCAAGCGCAGTTCTCGTAACAGATTCTATAGAGCTTGCAAACGCAGTAAGCGCAGAGCTTGAAAAGCAGATCCCCCATCTTGAGAGAGCAGATATAGCAAGAGCTTCTATTGATAATAACGGAAAGATCATCGTTGCAGACGATCTTATGAAGGCGATAGATATTGCAAATGAGATCGCTCCTGAGCATCTTGAGCTTCTGGTAGATAATCCCTTTGATTATCTTGATGCTATCCGTCATGCAGGGAGCATCTTTATGGGCAGAAATTGTCCTGAGGCCCTCGGCGACTATTTTGCCGGTCCCAACCACACTCTTCCCACAAGCGGAACTGCAAAGTTTTCCAGCCCCCTGTCTGTAGACGATTTCGTAAAGAAGACACAGTATACCTACTATACAAAAAAAGCTCTTGAGCGTGTGGCCGAGGATGTTGCGTACTTTGCAACAAAGGAAGGACTTACAGCTCACGCACACAGCGCAACTATCAGAACCAAAGGAAACTAAAATGAGCCGTTTTTTCAGCGAAAAATATAAGAGCCTTGTGCCTTATACCCCCGGAGAGCAGCCCAAAGGTATGAAGTATATAAAGCTCAACACTAACGAATCTCCCTTTCCTCCCTCTAAAAAGGCTGTGGAATACGCAGCAAGGGAGGCAGAGAAATATCAGCTTTATTCTGACCCCGAATGTGCTGAGCTTGTAAATGCCGCAGCTCAGTTCTTCGGCGTTGAAAAGGATGAGATCCTTTTTACAAACGGATCGGATGAAATACTGAATTTTGCTTTTATGGCATATTGCGATAAGGATCATCCTGCATATTTTCCGAATATAACTTACGGCTTCTATTCGGTTTTTGCGGAGATCAATAATATTCCTTATACCGAAATTCCGCTAAAAAGTGATTTTACGATTGATATTTCAGATTATGAAGGCAAAAAGGGTGCAATATTCATTGCAAATCCCAATGCTCCCACAGGAATCGCTCTTGCTCTTTCGGAGGTTGAAAGAATAATTAAAGCGAATACTCAGAGCGTAGTTGTCATTGACGAAGCATATGTGGACTTCGGAGCCGAGAGTGCGGTGCCTCTCATCAAAAAATACGATAACCTCCTTGTAACACAAACTTTCTCAAAATCGCGTTCTATGGCAGGCGCCCGTCTCGGCTTCGGTATTGGCTCAAAGGAGCTTATAAGAGATCTTAATACTATCAAGTATTCCACCAACCCATATAACGTAAATCGCACAACAATGGCGGCAGGAGTTGGGGCTCTTGAGGATAATGATTATACCCTTGAAAACTGCAAAAGGATCATCGCAACGAGAGAGAGAGCTGCAAAGGCACTTCGTGAACTCGGCTTTGAAATGACAGAATCCTCTGCCAACTTTATTTTTGCCCGCCACCCTAAGGTCAGCGGCGAGAAGATATATCTTGATCTGAAGAATGCCGGAATTCTCGTCCGTCATTTCAATAAGCCCGATCTTTGTGAATACAACCGAATAACGGTTGGAACAGATGAGCAGATGGATGCTCTGATACTTGCAATTACAGAAATTATCGGAGAAAACAAATGAGAACTACTGAAATAAACAGAAAAACTGCGGAGACAGATATTTCCCTTAAGCTGAATATTGACGGAAAGGGTATAAGCACAGTAAAAACAGGCTGCGGCTTTCTTGACCATATGCTCACCCTTTTTGCATCTCACGGTCGCTTTGATATAGCTCTTACCTGCAACGGAGATACAAAGGTAGACTATCATCACACCGCAGAGGTTATAGGTATCGTTCTCGGCTCAGCATTTAAGGAAGCACTCGGCGATAAATAGGGATTCGTCCGCTTTGGTAATATGATCCTC
>JAFQNM010000100.1 GCA_017395885.1 Clostridia bacterium
GCTGTTGGGTGCATACCCTAGACCGAAATGCTTTATGGTAGCGCCGGAGAGCTGCCTCTTTGCAAAGTATTCTCTGCCGAGGGCTCCCTCCTCGCTTTTCATCAGCATATTGTGAAAAAACCTTGCCGCCTCCTTATTCATTTCAAGGACACGGTTGCGGCTGACGCCGCCCTTTTCTCTGCTGTTATCATCGGGAAGGGTCACTCCGCACCTTTTTGCAAGAAATTCAAGAGCGGCCATATAATCCAGATTTTCCATTCTCATAACGAAGGTGATAACATCACCTCCCGCTCCGCATCCGAAGCAATAGAAAAATCCGTCTCCCGAATGGACCGTGAAGGAAGGGGTCTTCTCGCTGTGAAACGGGCACAGCCCCTTCAGGTTGGAGCCCGAGCGGGAAAGCGTTACGTATGACGATATTACGTCCTCGATGCTGTTTCTGTATTTCAGGTCTTCGATCACACTTGCAGGTATCATTTCAATATAATCCTCACTTAAACATTAATAATCCGTCTTCTTTTGCCACACTGCAGGCATAAACAGTTTTTTGAAAATATCTATTGCGTATCTGTCGGTCATGCTTGATATATAATCGCAAACGCAACGACCCACAGGTTCAAATTCAGTATTGTAATAATAAAGCTCAGGCATTTCCTCAGGGTGGAACACAAAATACTCATATAGCTCTCTGAGCATGCTCTTTGCCTTTATTTCCTCGCCCTTTGCCACGGGGTTTTTATATACCGCATCAAAAAGAAAGCTACGTAGCTCAAGCATTGCCTGGCCAACCTCTTCCGTCATCTGTATATCGGGCTTATCGCGGCTTCCGTCGATAACGGAGGTAACCATAGTATTGATGCGCTGGCTGTGTCCCTTTCCAACAACGGAGAGTATCTCCTTTGGAATATCATCAACCGTAAGTATTCCTGCTCTGCAGGCATCATCTATATCGTGGTTTATGTATGCGATACGGTCTGCAAACTTGATTATCCTGCCCTCAAGAGTCTCCGCCTGGTTATCTCCGGCGTGGTTAAGGATACCGTCTCTGACCTCAACGGTTAGATTAAGGCCCTCACCGCCGTTTTCAAGCCTCTCCACCACACGCACCGACTGCTTATAGTGGGTAAAGCCGGGATCGAAGCACTCCTGCATCACGGTCTCTCCCGCATGGCCGAAGGGGGTATGGCCAAGATCGTGGCCAAGAGCCGCAGCCTCGCAAAGGTCCTCATTTAGCATAAGGGCTCTGCAGATAATACGTGCGATCTGTGCCACCTCAAGAGTATGGGTGAGGCGGGTACGGTAATGCTCGTCTACAGGGAAAAGAAACACCTGAGTCTTATGCATCAGCCTGCGAAAGGCCTTTGAATGGATTATCTTATCACGGTCTCTTTGAAACTCAGTCCTGTTGCTGCAGGGTGTATATGCATAATCTCTGCCCTTTGTATTGGCTGTCAGAAAAGCATAGGGAGAAAGCGTCTCCTTTTCTCTTTCGCAAAAAAGCTCTGCTACTGTCACTCTTCTTCTCCTTTCGCACAGGATGTTTAATATAATATACGCAATAATTTACTCTTTTACTTTTTTATTCGAAAATTCCGCAGTTTTTTTACAATTATCCGAATATTCCTTATATTTGGCGGCCGTTTCCTCAACACTCAGCATATTTTCCGGGCTGAGAAGCCTCTTTCTCGCCTTATGATCCGGCAGGATCCTTGCCAAAAGCTCATAGAATCTCACAGAGTGATCCATATGGCAAAGATGGCACAGCTCATGGACTATGACAAGATCCACGGCCTCCTGCGGATACAGCATAGCATAGCAGGAAACAGAAATGCTCCCCGACGAGGAACAGGAGCCGAATCTCCTTTTTGCACGGCTGATCCTGACTCGCTCAGGGCAGAGACCTGTTATACCCGAAAAATACGCTACCCTCTCCGGTATATACTGCTCTGCCAGGCTGAAAAGAACGCTCTCCTCCTCACGGGTCAGCTCCTTTTTCTTTTCCCTTTCACATTGTGCAAGCTTTTTTTCTATCCACGCTCTGTGGCTCTCAACGATCCTTTCAATATCTTCAGCCGAAGCACCGTACGGTGCACGAACGGTGACCTCTCCGTCTCTGACTCTGATTCCTACCGTTTTCCTTTTTGCTCTGATGAGCTCATACTTGATTTCCATACATTGATTATACTCCGTTTTTATGAAGTTTTCTACCTAATGCACCAAGTTTATTGACTTGCAGACAGAAAATGGTATATAATTCAATGAGTATTCGCAATTAAAGGAAACGATATGAAAAAAACTCTTAAATATTTAAAAAAATATAAAACCGAGATCGTGCTTGGCCCGCTTTTCAAGCTGATCGAGGCTACCTTTGAGCTTTTTGTTCCTCTGGTGGTCGCCTCGATCATCGACAGGGGCATTGCCAACGGTGACACAGGCCTCATAGTCAGAAACAGCCTGCTTATGATTCTGCTTGGCATTCTCGGACTCGCCTTTTCCGTTACGGCACAGTTTTTTTGCGCAAAGGCGGCAGTCGGCTTCGGTGCCGATATCAAGAACAGCCTTTTTGAAAAGATCCAGTCCCTCTCCCCTAAGGAGCTGGACCGTATCACGCCTGCCACTCTCATTACGAGAATGACATCGGACATAAACTCCATGCAAAACGGCGTCAATATTTTTCTCCGTCTTGTGCTCCGCTCCCCCTTTATCGTTATCGGTGCCGCCATTATGGCTTTTACCGTAGACCCCCAAAGCGCAGTATGGTTCGTTATCGTCATTCCCGTTCTTTCGGTCGTTGTATTCGGGATCATGCTTCTTTCCATGCCCCTTTACAAGAAGGTACAGAAAAAGCTTGAAAAGGTTTTGACCCTCACTCAGGAATCTGCAGGAGGTGCAAGGATAGTCCGTGCCTTTGCCCTTGAGGAGGATGAGTGCCGCCGTTTTATTGAGGAAAACGAAAAGCTGAATACTCTGCAAAAAAGAGTTGGAATGCTCTCGGCGCTTATGAATCCGGTTACCTACTGTCTTATCAACGCAGCAACCATTGCCCTGCTATGGACAGGCGCCGTCAGGGTAGATTCAGGCACTATTGCAGTGGGAGCCGTGGTTGCTCTGTTCAACTATATGTCTCAGATACTTATTGAGCTTATAAAATTTGCAACGGTTATCATCAGCATTACCAAAGCTGCAGCCTCCGCCGACCGTGTTGAGGACGTGCTCTTCTTTGAAGACAAAGAAAGCACTCTCCCCGCCGACATCAAGGAGGAGGGCGGACACGGCTTCAAGGTATCCTTTGAGGGCGTTACCCTCAGATATACACCGGAGGCGGAGCCTGCCCTTAAGAGCATTTCCTTCAATGCTTTTGCGGGAGACACCGTGGGCATTATCGGAGGAACGGGAAGCGGAAAGACGTCCCTTATACATCTCATAACCGCCTCCTACCTTCCGGAGGAAGGAAACGTTTTTGTTGACGGAAAAAGCGTATTCACCCAAGACAAGGACCGATTGCTTGAGGGAATAGCCATCGTTCCCCAGAAGGCAGTTCTCTTCAGAGGAACCGTTCGCGAAAACCTTCTCTGGGGTAAGGAGAACGCCACGGATGAAGAAATATGGCTTGCCCTTGAACGGGCTCAAGCTGCAGATTTCATCCGTGAAAAGGGCGGCCTTGATGCAGAGGTCTCC
>JAFQNM010000101.1 GCA_017395885.1 Clostridia bacterium
CGTTACTCGAAGGCTGAACCCGACGAGAATTATTTACCTCGATCACCAAAGCAGCTGACAAAGCCTGCTGAGGAAATTCCTACGGTTTCTCCCGCTGAATATAAATTTATCGGAGAGGCCTTTAACTGCTATCTTTTGGTTGAGTATGAGGGAGCGATGCTCGTTATCGATAAGCACGCCGCCCATGAGAGGGTAATTTTCGAGGATTTAAAGCTAATTACCGAGAGGGATGGAAGGGTTGCCTCTCAATCTCTTCTTTTGCCTATAACCGTCCTTCTTTCACCTGATGAGAGCGCCTGTGCCGAGGAATACAAGGAGGAACTTTCACGGGTTGGCTTTGAGTTTTCTGTTTCGGACGGACACGCCGATCTAACGGCTATTCCTTCCTCCATCGGCAGTATGGAGGCTGAGTCTCTCTTCGTTAAGATGGTTGACGATATTATTGATGGCAAGGGTGATCCTGCCGTTACCGAAAAGATCCGACGCGAGCAGGCTCTTTATCAGATCGCCTGCAAGGCAGCTATCAAGGGAGGCAGAATTTACGACAGATCGGTTTCCGAGTGGATCGTCAAAAAGGTTCTTGAGCTTCCTGACGTCATCGTTTGTCCTCACGGCAGACCTATTGCCTACAGACTGACAAAGTCCGAGCTTGACCGTCAGTTTGAGCGTATTAAATAAGCACTATCGAAAGGTTAAATTTATATAAATGGGTAAATTTACGTTACTTAAAACCGAGGGAAAGGCTCGCCGAGGAAGGTTTGAAACCGTCCACGGTACTATCGAGACTCCCGTATTTATGAACGTTGGGACCTCTGCCGCTATTAAGGGCGGAATTTCCACTATGGATCTCAAGGAGGTAAACTGTCAGGTAGAGCTTTCCAACACCTATCACCTGCACATCCGTCCCGGCGACGATCTCATCTATCGTATGGGCGGACTTCATAAATTCTTTAATTGGGACAGACCCGTTCTTACCGACTCGGGTGGATTTCAGGTGTTCTCGCTTGCAAAGCTGAGAAAGATAACCGAGGATGGAGTAACCTTTAATTCCCATATGGACGGTAAGCGCATTTTTATGGGACCTGAGGAGTCTATGAGAATACAGTCTCATCTCGGCTCTACCATAGCTATGGCATTTGACGAGTGTGTGGAAAACCCTGCGCCTTACCAGTACGTTAAAAACTCTCACGAGAGAACTATCCGCTGGCTGAAAAGATGCCGTGAGGAAATGGATCGCCTTAATGCAGAGGAGGGAACGGTCAACCCTCATCAGATGCTCTTCGGCATCAATCAGGGCGGAACGTACGAGGATCTTCGTATAGAAAATATGAAGGCGATACGTGAGATCGAGTGTGACGGCTATGCCATCGGCGGACTTGCGGTTGGTGAGAGCGCCGACGTTATGTATCACATTATAGAGACCGTTGAGCCTTATATGCCTGTGGATAAGCCCAGATACCTTATGGGTGTGGGTACACCTCAGAATATCGTTGAGGCGGTTTATCGCGGTGTTGATTTCTTTGACTGCGTTATGCCCAGCCGTAATGCACGCCACGGCAATCTCTTCACCTGGAAGGGTAAGATAAACCTTCTTAACGAAAAGTACGCCGAGGACGAAAGACCCATTGCTGAGGAATGTGGCTGTCCTGCTTGCCGTCATTACTCAAGAAGCTATATTCGCCATCTTTTCAAGGCGAGAGAGGCGCTCGGTATGCGCCTTGCGGTGCTCCATAACCTTTATTTCTATAACGAACTGATGCAAAAAATACGTGATGCCCTTGACGAGGGGCGCTACGAGGAGTTCTATCACACCTACGTTGATCTTCTGGCGGAACGCCGAAAGGATTAAAAATGAGCTTTATTTCAAGGCAGACTGAAAAGCTGTATAAAAGTGTACTATTCAGAAGACACGATCCCGACGGAAGTATATTTTATTTTTCTCATAAGGATTTTGAGGGTCTTTCTGCCGATGAGTTTTCCTTTAAAAGTAAAAGAGGCCACCTTCTCAAGGGGAGCTTCTACTGCTACGAAAACCCGACTCAGGACAGACTGATTATTTTCGAACACGGAATGGGAAATGGGCATAACGCCTACTTCCGTGAAATCGAAGCTTTGGCCAAAGCGGGATACCTTGTCTATTCCTACGATCACACCGGCTGTAATAGGTCAGAGGGAGAGCATATTCACGGTCTTTCAGGCTCGCTTTCCGACCTTGACGATTGCATCAGGGCGCTTGTTACTGAGCGCGGCTTTGATGAGAGACAGATATCGGTCGTTGGTCACAGCTGGGGCGGATTTTCCACACTTAATATTCTTGCATATCACCCGAATTTGAAAAGTATCGTTGCAATGTCCGGCTTTATCTCAATTCCCGCCATGCAAAAACAGGCAATTCCTTTTATTCTTTCTCCCTTCGGGAAAGGGCTTTTTGAGCTTGAGAAATCCACTAATCCCGGATTTGCCGAAAGCAATGCGATCGAGGTTCTTTCGAATACCGACCGTCCCGTCCTCGTTATTCACTCGGTGGACGACGCTACCGTTGATTATAAGTCGAATTTTCGGGCCCTCAGCCGCGCACTCGGTCATAAAACAAATATTGAATTTGTGTTAGTGAACGGCAGCGGACAC
>JAFQNM010000102.1 GCA_017395885.1 Clostridia bacterium
GGCAATTGAAAGAGTTCGCAGATATATTCCCGATGCAACCTTTTCTGCAGACGTTATTGTGGGATTTCCCGGTGAGACCGACGAAGAGTTTTTGGAAACCGTTGAATTTTGCAAAAAAGCAGAGTTTCTCCATCTTCATATCTTCCCCTATTCTAAAAGAGAAGGCACCGAGGCGGCAACCATGGACGGACAGGTCCCCGAGAATATAAAAAAGCAAAGAGCGGCGGCACTTTCGGCAGTCAGCAGAGAGATACAGGAGCGGCTTCTTGATAAATACGTAAATGACCACGGCGAGAATTGCCCCGTATACGTGCTTTGCGAAACTGTAAAGGACAGTACTGCAAACGGACATACAGAGCATTTTATAGAGTGTGATTTTAAAACAGATCAAAACCTTGTGGGAGTGATCGTTCCCGTTGCCCTGACCGGCAGACGGGGAAGCGTTCTTCTCGGAAAGGTACTTGTATAAAAAGAGAGGTAAAAACAAATGAAAAAGACAATTAAGGCGGCACTGTCACTGCTTATCGCCATTGTGACGGTATTTTCTTGCATTCCTCTGAGCCTTGCGGCTGACTCTGAGGAGAACGGCCTTTTAGGTGACGTGCAGGGAAACGTTCCCAAAATGAATATTACCATAGATTCAGGCTACAGTCTGGATACTATCCATGCTGACAAGGAAGCAAAAATACGTGCACACGTTGCCGTAAACGGAGCGTGGGACTCCTCCTTCAATATGTCTTCAACGGGCGTTGAAATGAAGACACGCGGAAACTCAACCTTCGGCTATATGAAAAAGCCCTATCAGATCAAGTTTGATTCCAAGACCGATATGTTCGGAATGGGAAAGGCCAAGAAGTGGGTGCTTCTTGCAAACTACGTAGACGGCTCCTTCATCCGTAATAAGATCGTTTTTGATATTGCAGAGGAAATGGGAATGCCTTACGTATGTAAGTCCGTATTCGTCGATCTTTATATAAACGGCGACTATAAGGGTGTTTATCAGCTTTGCGAAAAAGTTGAGATCGGTGACAGCCGTGTTCCTCTTAAGAATGATCTTGGCGTTATGGTGGAAATGGAGTCTGCAAAGCGAGTAGCAGAGGAGGATTTCTGGTTCACAACCGAGACTACGGGAAAGCCCTTCGTTTATAAGGAGTATAACACCGATTTTGAGGATGCTCCTGCAGAGGACGTGGCAAAGGTCCGCTCGTATCTGGAGGCACATATAAATGCAATTGAGGACGAGCTTTATAATAACGGCAAGGATTGGGAAAAGATAGAGTCCCTTATTGACGTTGATTCCTTTATTCAGTTCTATTTTATCAACGAGCTTACAATGAACGTTGATGCTACCCTTGCAAGCACATACTTTTATATGGACGGTCCCGATGACGTACTGCACATGGGCCCCCTCTGGGACTATGACCGCAGCTTTGGCTCCTATGACTATGCGGACAGCGGATATGAGCAGGGGACTGAGGCAGACTTCCTTAAAAATATTACCGATTGCTCAGACGAATACCGTGTTGAATGGTTCAAGATGCTTTTTCAGTATCCTGAGTTCGTTGAGCGTGTAAACGAAATGTACGGCGAAACCATCAGTGCGGCGTTTGACAGCGACCGTATCGGCAGAACCATTGATGCGTACGAGAGTGTTCTTTACAACAGCCTTATGAAAAACTATGTGGACGAGGGCTGGGCAATTTTCCACTCTATCTCCGAGGCGGAATTTTTCTCAAATGAAAGAGATGCTGCAAACTATCTTGATTATACAGTCAATTACATAAAGAATAATATTGCAGACCGTGTTGCTTATCTCGATTCTGCATACGGCAAGGATATGCCCGTGCTTTATTACACTCAGAACGCAGGCAGAACATATTCCGGCGGATCGATGACAGATTTCGGCGCAATGAGATCCTTTTCAATGTATGTTGACGGCATCGTTGACGGTTCTGTAACCTATACGGCAATGGGCTCGTCACTTTCATCATCTACAGCAGGCGACGGTACTGTTATCAGCGGAAACGGCATCTATCTTTTGAAGTTTTCCCTTGAAGGAAATATCGCAAATTATTACGATCTCCAGTATCGTGTATATTCAAACGGAAGCTGGACTTCATGGAAGACCGAGGACACTTGGGCAGGAAACAGAGGAATTTCCATTGACAGGATCCAGGCTCGCCTTGTGGAATCTGCTCCCCTTGCATACGGAAGGGTAGTGTTTGCAAACGGTGAGTATCCCGAGATAAGCACTGTAGTGGGCAATAAGATAGCGCTTCCCGATCTTCCCGAGGGAATTGAGGGCTGGTACGATAATGCAGAGCTTGACGGCGAGGCAATAACAGAGCTTACCGTGACGGCCGAGGAAGCCACAGTGTACGGCAAGAGGACAGTGGTCGAGATCATTCCCGGCGATCTTGACGGTGACGGCGTGACCACGGTAAAGGACATAAATATTGCAAAACGTCTTGTGGCAGGTGTGGCAACGGCAACGGAAAATCAGATCCTGGCAGGCGACCTTAACGGCGACGGCAGATTTAACGGCGTAGACGCAAACGCACTCCAGCGACTTATAGCAGGAGCCTGATCATTGCTTGTCCTACATAATATATAAATTGAAACAACATCCCCGTCCTTTTCGGACGGGGATGTTTAAGGTTTTGAAGACAGCGGTCGACAAATTGTCGCCGATATATCAGCGCAAAAACTAAGCTTCAAATTACAGTTTGAAGTAGAGCCGGAATTGGTATATAGTAGGGGTCGACGTCCTCGGCGACCCGCA
>JAFQNM010000103.1 GCA_017395885.1 Clostridia bacterium
CTTTCTGCCAAATGGGGCGAGCTCAGAGGTCTTAAGATCGTTTCCATAGCGCTCGGTTCTGTAACACTTCCCGATGAGGATGCCGAGATGATCAAGCAGGCTCAGAGAACTGCTATCATGCGTGATCCTACAATGGCCGCTGCAACTCTCGTCGGTGCTCAGGCTGACGCTATGAAGGCTGCAGCATCCAATGAAGCCGGCGCAATGACAGGCTTTATGGGTATGGGCATGGCTATGAACGCAGGCGGCGGTATGAACGCACAGAATCTCTTTGCAATGGGTCAGCAGCAGGCTGCAGCACCTGCTCCCGCTCCTGCACAGGACGGTTGGAAGTGCTCTTGCGGTGCTGTAGCTACAGGTAAATTCTGCCCCGAGTGTGGCCAGAAGAAGCCAGAGCCCCAGGCGGCCGGCAGCTGGAAATGTTCTTGCGGAGCTACCGTTAACGGCAACTTCTGCACAGAATGCGGACAGAAAAAGCCTGAAGCTACAGGCTGGACCTGCTCCTGCAAAGCTGTGAACACAGGCAAGTTCTGCCAGAACTGCGGCTCAAAGAAGCCTGCCGGCATCCCTCAGTATAAGTGCGACAAGTGCGGCTGGCAGCCTGAGGATCCCACCAAGGCACCCAAGTTCTGCCCTGAGTGCGGAGATCCCTTCGACAACGGCGATATTATTTAAGGATGGATAAGTATTATGTCTGTACTTCAAGAATATAAGTGTCCCTGCTGCGGCGGTGCCATTTCGTTTGACAGCTCAATACAGAAAATGAAATGCCCCTACTGCGACACAGAATTCGAGACCGAGACCATTGCGGCATATGATGACATTCTCAAGGAGGACTGTGCCGACGATATGTCCTGGGACGATACTGCAGGCACCGATTGGAAGGACGGAGAGGACTCTTCTCTCCGCTCATACGTTTGCAAATCGTGCGGCGGCGAGATCATCGGAGATGCCACAACTGCAGCAACCTCCTGCCCCTTCTGTTCAAATCCCGTCGTTATGATGGGCCAGCTCTCCGGCGCCCTTAAGCCTGACTACGTTATTCCCTTCAAGCTGGATAAAAAGGCCGCCAAGGAAGCTCTTAAAAAGCATTACTTGGGCAAAAAGCTTATTCCAAAGGTCTTTAAGGACGAAAACCATCTTGATGAGATCAAGGGCATATACGTTCCCTTCTGGCTCTTCGACACAGAGGCTGAGGCGAATATACGCTACAAGGCGACCCGTGTCAATATGTGGAGCGACAGAAATTACCAATACACGAACACCAGCTTCTTCTCCGTTTCCAGAGGCGGCACTCTCGGCTTCCAAAGAGTTCCCGTTGACGGCTCCTCTAAAATGGATGATGCTCTTATGGAATCTATCGAGCCCTTCAATTTTGCGGATGCGGTTGATTTTCAGACAGCTTATCTTGCAGGATATTTTGCAGACAGGTACGACGTTGATTCGGAGAAGAGCATTGAAAGAGCAAACAGCCGTATCAAAAAGAGCACCGAGGATACCTTTGCCACCACGGTTCAAGGCTATACCACGGTGGTGCCTGAGCACAGTGCAGTTAAATTCAACGGCGGTCAGGCAAAATATGCGCTCTACCCGGTCTGGATACTGAACACTTCCTGGAACGGACAGAAATACACCTTTGCAATGAACGGACAAACAGGAAAGTTTGTTGGCGACCTGCCTCTGGACAAGGGTGCCTATACAAGATGGCTCTTTGGACTTACGGGTATTATCGGTGCCGCATTGCTCCTCTTCTCCTATCTTTTCTGGCTGATATAAGGAGGGCTATATGAAAAAGATCTTTTCAGCACTTATTTGTGCCATACTTATCATTTCCGCCCTCTCTGTTACGGTTATTTCTTCAGACAGCCTGCCTCTTCTGGTGGACGAGGATGGTGTTCTCAGCAAAAGTGAAGCCTCTGAGCTTTCCGAAAAGCTTGAGGATATCAGCGAAAGATGGAAAACAAGCATTATAATAGTAACCGTTAAAAGCCTTGGAGCAATGTCTCCCGAAGCATATGCCAACGATTTTTATGACAGCAACGGATACGGAGATGCAGGAATTCTCCTCCTCGTCTGCCCTGCCAGCGGAGACGGTTATATACTGACCCAGGGCCGCGGCCGTATTGCTATCAGCGATGATATGATAGATTACGTTGCAGGCAGGATCTCGGATGATCTGAGTGCTGACAACTACGCTTCTGCATTTATGATCTTCGCCGATACCTGTGATGAGTTTCTCATGCAGGCTGACAGCGGCTCCCCCTATTCCACAAGCAATCCCCCCAGAGAGCCCTACAACTTTTTTAAAGCCCTTATCATTTCCCTGCTGCTTGGTCTCGTTATAGCATTTATCGCTACTGCAATAATGAAATCTCAGCTTAAAAGCGTTCGCTCAAAGGACAGCGCCGCTGATTACGTTATTGGCGGAAGCCTCAACGTAACTCTCACAAGGGATCTTTTCCTCTACTCCAAGGTAACTCGTGTACCTATCCCAAAGAACGACAGCGGCTCAGGCCGCAGTTCAGGCTCCTCCGGCGGGCGCGGCGGCGGAAGCTTCAAATTCTAACAGAAAAGCTCCCAGTAATATATTCCCTTCAGGGAATATGATATATTTCCTACGGAAATGTGAAATATTGCTGACGCAAGCTGCCTCAGGCTGTCGAGAAGGATGCAGATTTCGTCCTTTAAAGTCCGTAGGCGTACAAAGGTACGACAGGACTTGAAAGGGCGAAAAGCTTGAAATCCCCTGAAAATCAGGGGATTTCTTTAATGTGACTTTAATTAATTGTTGCTTTTGCCGTTTACAGTTAAAGTTTCGATCCGGCTATCTTTGTTTTGATATATTTGCGATCTGCGCCTTTTTCGACAGCCTGAAAAATACTCC
>JAFQNM010000104.1 GCA_017395885.1 Clostridia bacterium
TTATACATACAAAGGGGGCAGGCCGTTATCATCATATCAGCACCCTGAGCGACGGCGTTTTGCCAGATGGCTGTGGCAGCTCTTTTGGCAAGGCTCTCGCTCTCTGCAAATACGTATCCTCCGCAGCACTCGTTGCGTCTTCCGAAATACACAGGCTCTCCGCCAACGGCCCTTATCATATCCTCCATAACGGCAGGATTCTCAGGGTCATCAAGGCGAAGCACGCTTGAGGGCCTAAGCAAAAGGCATCCGTAATAGGGAGCTATCCTCTTTCCCTTAAGAGGATTTACCGTTTTTTCGGAAAGCTTATCAAAACCGATATCGTCACGGAGCAGCTCAAGATAGTGGCAAACACGAACGCCTCCGTTATATTTGCCCTCATCTGCCATATAACAATCGACCCTATTGGCAAACTCAGGGTCTGTCTCCATTGCGTGTGCCGTCTGCTTGACAACGTTATAGCAGGCGGAGCATACGGTTACGAGAGTTTTGCTGCTCTTCTCTGCCTCTCTGAGCAAGCGCACGCTTGAAAGCTTTGTTGCTACCTCAGCGGGGTCAGATGTGAAAGCACCTCCGCAGCACTGCCAGTTCTCGATCTCCTGAAGAGTTACTCCAAGAGCATCAGCACAGCGGTGTGCATATTCATCAAGCTCCTTTGCCCGGTTTTTCAAAGTACAGCCGGGGAAATAATCAAATCTCATTTTGTTCTCCCTTTGTCCGGACATCTGTCCGGAATAGTTTTGGACTGCGGCCACGCCGCACGGGTCATACCATCTCTTCGGGATGGAATACCTCATCAAATCTTTCTGCCGTCAGGAAACCAAGCTCAACGCAGGCCTCCTTGAGAGAAATATTATCTTTATATGCTTTCTTTGCCGTTTTTGCCGCATTCTCATATCCGATATAGGGATTGAGCGCAGTTACGAGCATAAGTGAATTATGAAGGTTATGGTGCATTTTTTCCTTATTTGCAACGATTCCAACTGCACAGTTCTTATTGAAGGAACGGATAGCCTCGGAAAGAAGGCGTACAGACTGGAGAAAATTATATGCACAAAGGGGCATGAACACGTTCAGCTCAAAGTTACCCTGTGATGCACCGATGCCGATAGCCACGTCATTACCCATTACCTGTACTGCCACCATCGTTACCGCCTCACACTGGGTGGGGTTGACCTTTCCGGGCATAATGGAGGAGCCGGGCTCGTTTTCGGGAATGAATATCTCGCCAAGACCGTCTCTGGGGCCGCTTGCAAGCCAACGGATATCGTTTGCTATCTTCATCATATCTGCTGCCAGCGCCTTTACCGCACCGTGAGCAAACACCAGCTCATCCTTGGAGGTGAGAGCATGGAACTTATTCTCAGCAGTTACAAAGGGCTTGCCTGTTATTGCCGCAACCTCTGCCGCTACTCTTTCGGAAAATCCCTTGGGAGCGTTGAGACCTGTTCCTACGGCGGTACCGCCGAGAGCAAGCTCATAAAGGTGGGTGAGAGAAAGCTTTACAAGGCTAACGTCTCTCTCAAGGCTGGATCTCCAGCCGCTGATCTCCTGGCTGAACTTTATGGGTGTTGCATCCTGAAGATGGGTACGTCCGCTCTTGACGATGCCCTCATTCTCCTCCTCAAGTCTCACAAAGGTTGCTATAAGCTCCTCTGCTGCAGGAATAAGCTTATCCTCAAGAGCAATTACCGCTGCAATATGCATTGCGGTGGGGAAGGTATCGTTGGAGGACTGGCTCATATTAACGTCATCATTGGGATGCAGGAGCTTTTCTCCTGCGATCTGATTTCCTCGATTGGCAATTACCTCGTTCGAGTTCATATTGGACTGAGTTCCGCTTCCCGTCTGCCATACAACAAGGGGAAAATGATCTGCAAGGGTGCCGTCTATTACCTCATCGCAGGCCGCCCTTATGGCCAGAAGCTTTTTTTCGGTCATCTTTTCGGGGCGGAGAGCATTATTTGCCTGAGCTGCCGCCTTCTTGAGTATGCCGAATGCATGGATTATTTCACGAGGCATTGTTTCTATGCCCACTCCTATTTCAAAATTCTGGCAGCTTCTCTGTGTCTGTGCTGCCCAAAGCTTATCAGCGGGTACCTTTACCTCGCCCATTGAATCGTGCTCTATACGGTATTCCATATCTCTTTTTCCTTTCAGTTTGAAGCTTAAAGCTTTACGCTCTTTATTACAGATTTCAGGTTTGTTGCGCTTCTGTAAAGGTCCTTGATCTCCTTATCATCGAGGGGGAGAAGCACCTTACTGTGTGCACCGCCGTTACCCACTACGTTGAGCAGGCTGAGGCACACGTCATAAAGACCGTATTCTCCGTGAAGCATTGTGGAAACGGTCATTGTTGTATCTATTCCGCTGAGAATACACTTGCATATGTAGCATACCGACATGGACACGGCATAGAACGTTGCTCCCTTTCTCTCGATAACTCTCGCACCTGACGTGCGTACGTATTCCTCGATTTCTTCTCTTGAAAGCTCGGGGTACTTCACAGATGAGATAATGCTCTTTGCATAATCCTCCGTGGGAACGTTGGAAATATTGGCAAGTGACCAGGGAATGAAGGATGAGTCTCCGTGCTCACCGAGAACGTATGCATGAACATTCTGCTGGTTTACTCTGTATATCTCCGATATGCGTGATCTGAGTCGGGCTGTATCAAGTATGGTTCCCGAGCCGATTATTCTCTCCTCGGGAATGCCGGAATACTTGCAGAACGCATACGTAAGAACGTCTACAGGATTGCTGACGATTATATACGTTGCATCCGGTGCTGCCTTTGTTACCCGAGATGTGATCTGCTTCAGCACATCTATATTAGTCTGTGCAAGGTCAAGTCGGGATTGGCCCGGCTTTCTTGCAACACCTGCGGTGATGATAACTATATCACTTCCCGCAGCATCCTCATATGTTCCTGCATATACGGAGCAGGGATTGCAGAAGGGGGTTCCCTGACGGATATCCAGCGCCTCTCCCTTTGCTCTCTCGCCGTTTATATCGATCATCACGATATCTGAGGCGGTTCCGTTTATGCAAAGAGTATATGCAATGGTTGAACCCACGCTTCCTGTTCCTATTATGGTGATCTTGTTCATAGACTCTCCTCGTTTATGAATAATGATTCTTTTTGCAGGATACACATTAAAAATATGCATACTACTACATTTTACAATTATACTTGTACATTATATCACATACCCTCCCCGTTTTCAATGATATACGATTCTTTTTTCGCATTTTATTTCAAACTCCGCTTCATTTTTTAATAATTCGGCTGCAAATTCCCTATCTTCATGCTTTCCTTCCCCCCTTTATCAAATGTTTGACACACGGCCGATTTCGTGCCAAAATCAGAGCAGAAAGGTTAAATACTGTGGTGCTTTGAACGGTTACAAACAGAAGGACTGCCGCCCCCAACAGAAATGCTTATTTTCTTTGCGACGTTACGGTCAGGGATGCAGACCCCACCTGCCCCATTGGTGTTTTCGGCATATTCAATTCTCTCACTATTGAATTTTCCGCTCCCCTGAAAAGCAACTCCCGTGTGCCGGCTCAGGATCTTGCAGGATCAAATGCATTTGATATTACTGCTCTCGTTAAGCAGGGAGACAGCTCTATTGTTCTTGACGGAAAGGATCTCAGAATGATCGGCAAAAGCTCCCGTCCTCACGCAGCCCCTCAGATCCCTCCCTTGTTATAAGGATCGTCTGATGCTCCTTTTTTAATCTCAGGCACTTGAGTTAATCAACTATAAAAAAGCTGATGTATTGACGAAAACACATCAGCTTTTTTGTGTATAATGGAGAAATTTCCCTAAAATTGTATTTTTTAGTGAAAATACTCTTTACTTTTAGGGAAATTTGTGTTATCATATTCCTGTAAGTCAGAGATGATCCTCTTTGGAAGTCTTGATAATTATTTTTTGGAGGTAAGGCTATGAGCACATTTACGCTTCCCGATGATTCTCACGAAAGGTATATTATGAATCTTTTTGAAAGGACAGAAGACGGCAGGATAGCCATCACCTACTATCCCACAAACGGTGAGGAGCCCTATTCGCTTTCCCATAAGATCAACTGGTCCCGGGCAGATGCTGAAAAGACTGTCAAGGATCACGCCTCTCTTACCGCTGATCTGGAAAAGCTTTCTGCCCTTATACGAGAGCACGGAAGCTTTGACGGCTTTAAGGATCAGCTCTCGGAGCACGAGTTATCCGTTTATAACACCTACGTCCGTCCCTTTGATCCCTTCAAGGTCGACCTTTCTGTTATCGGTGAGCTTTATACCCGCGGTGAATTTGATGAGCTTAGCGAGGAGGAGGATCTTCTTCTTTCCGAATATGAGGAATGGTTTCAGGCACAGAGCCTTCTCCGTCTGCCACACAGGGGACGCTCACCCAAGTACCTTATAAACAGAGCCTTTCGCTACGCAGCTCTCGTGAGGTTAAATGCTCCCGCCACTGTGATACGTGAGGAATCCAGGTGCCTTGCAGAGGAAATGATCCTTTATTACTTTGCTGATGACAACGCAAACAGCATAATATGACCCGCTACGGCGAGAAAGGAAACCATATGGAGATCAAGGATTTTATTAACAAGGTAGTCATTTACCCTAAAAACAACAGAAGGTATCTTTTATACAGGATCACCTCTCCCTTTATCACGGTAGCTTCTGCTCAGCCTGATGCAGGCGGACACTTCAGTATGTACAGAATACCCACCATCAACGGAGACCCTATATCCACAGGTGAGCTTTATTTTGAGGATCCTTCACTCAAGGAGCCATTTCTGGCCGCATACGGCAATTACTGCCGAACAGAGGATGCATATTGGGAGGAATTTGAATATTGGATGAGGAGAGATTGAATGAACGAAAAAAACTACGCAGATTCGTTCAAGCGGTTTCTTTTACGGCAGGAACGAACGTACGAAACGGCACTGGCCGAATTGAAGGCAGGAAAGAGAACGGGGCCTTGGACGGTATGCTTCTTTCCACGCCTCAGAGATCCCGAAACGGATAGCAGAAAGGCTCACGTTTTCGGTCTTATTGACGTCGACCACGCACGTGCATATCTTTCGTACCCCATACTTGGCCCTCGTTTGAGAGAGTGCTGCTCCGCCTTGCTATCAAACACAGAAAAAAGCGCCGTTGATATCTTCGGCAAACGGAATGCCAAAAGAGTTTATGATTCAATAAAGCTGTTTTCCCTTGCAGCCGGTGATGGCTCTGTATTTCACAAGGTGATAGAGCAATTTTTCAGTTACGATTTTGACAAATAAAAATATTTATTACACAAGGAGATCAATTATGAGCTTTTACGGAATTTGGGAGACATACAAGATAGTTTACACACCCAAGGTTATGAACGGCGGCATCAGAGGCGTTGCATTTGTGGAGGCTGGCGATAAGCACCATGCTATGTATACCTTCAGTCAGCAATATGCAGGAGAGTACACTACGGTGGAAAGCTGTGAAAAGCTGATAAAATAACAAATGGAAAACAGAATCATCACAGAAGCGGTAACGGAATGGGAGGAGCTTGCCCGTTCCGTGCTTGAGCTTCGAGAAATACAAGTCTCACAGATAGAGGGCGTCTTAAAAAAGACATACGCCATAATAAGAGAGCTCTGCTCCGGCGCCCTTGTGCCAAAGGAGCTCTGCCGACTTATGCTTTCGGCAGAGGAATTTCTCTACCTTGCTTCACTGATGGAGAAAAACGAGAAGCAGATGAATTATTATCATTTCATAGGCACCTATCTTATGGTCGCTGCAATGAAAAACGGTTTGTTTGAAGGCTGCTTTGAGTACACACCCGTTCCCTATTCAGAAAGAGACAAAGCAAAAAAGGTTACGGTAAGCATGGCGACCGGTGAAATAGCAGAATTCTTACATACAATTAAAGACCGATCAGAGAAATGTCACGTTTGTATATACTTGGATTCATAAGCTATGTAAAGAGTAAGCGTATCTGCAGAGAAACTGTAGCGGCATCCTTTATAATACTCAAAAAATCCCCTGACAGCAGGGGATTTTTAATTCTTGAATTTACAATGTAAGTGCAACAGAATAAAAAAGGAGTGACACAAAGGAAAAATCCTGTATAATGGTGTTTGCGGACAACCTAAACAGGAGGAGACCAAATGTGTCACTACAAACATCTTAGCACAAAAGAAAGAGAA
>JAFQNM010000009.1 GCA_017395885.1 Clostridia bacterium
ATACCTGCATTAACTGCAGTTACAAGACGCTGAACAAGCTCATCGGGAACCTCTCTGTGCGCCATATGTCCCCACCAGATAAGCACGTCGGTATCGTCAAGCACCTCCTGAGTAAGACCGCATTCCTCGTCAAGAAGGGTGGCACATCTTACGGTGATATCATCCTCCTTGCCCAAAAACTCCGCAACTGCGGTGTGTATTCCCTCGGGATATATCTTTCTTACCGCTTCCTCGGTTCTTTCATGGCAATATTCATTCCATACAGTTACTTTGATCATTATTTTTCCTCCGTTAATGATATTTATTCTTTAAGATTTTTCCGAAGCTTTACAATAAACCAGATGCATACCCCGCCGATGGGCAAAACGATCAGCGCGATAAGAATTATCACCGTGACGGTTTCATCTATCTTCTGTCTGTGTTCTTCCTTTTCCTGCTCGGGATCCACCGAAGGCTTTTCCTGAGGCTTCTCGTTGTTTCCACCGTTATTGCTCGGCTTCTGCGTGGAATTTGTGTTGGCAAGAAGTCTGCCCACCGTTACTGCCTCACGCTTTTCCCCGGGCATTGTGAATGAGATATAATTGACTCCCTCGGCAACAAGCCTGTCCTGACTGACGTTTTTCATAACGCATATAACGTTCACACCGTCATCCAGCATATCCTCTGTTACGGTAACGCTCAGAGGCTGTTCCTTTCCTTCGGCGACAGCGCTGCTGAAATACAGACCGTTTACGTAGAAGCTGTAAGACTGCCCCGCCTTTGCATCAAGCACCTGAACGGTCACGTCGGTCTTTTCGGTTGCCGAGAAATCGGCTCCGTAGCTCTCCTTTTCCTTGGGCTTAAGTTCGGCTTCCACGCCCTCAAGGGTGAGAGAAAAGCTGTTGTCTGCGTCATATCCCAGCTTTTCGATATCGGGATCACGCTTATTAAACTGCTCATCCATCCATTCAAAGCGCTTTTCCAGGAAGGTCTTAAGCTGAAGATACTCATCGTAGAAGGTGCGTCCGCCCGTTCTTCCCGCAAAATCTCTTTCGTAGGGATCCTTGCTGAATTTATCGTATTCTATGTTTTCAACGGTAGGAGCAAGATAATCGTAGTAGTAATCCATACTTTCTATCATATCGATTATACCAAGCCTTACCTGCTGCCATCTTTCCTGAACCAGATTTACAAACCAGGGATCGCCGTAAAGCTGATGATACCAATGGTTGTTCCCCGCTCTTCCGTCGTTATACCATTTATTGTACTCGCCGTTTGCACCGAGGAAGGGGTTGCCCGAGGACCAGTCATAGTCCCAGCAGGGTCCAAGCACCAGCTTGCCCTCCTTGTCCATATGCATAAACATGGACTTGTAGCCGAATTCCACGTTGAGTATTATGGCATTAAGAATATAGTAGTCCACGAAGGAATTCACGTCGATGTAATCGCTGTAATGCTTGCCCTTGGAGTTATAGAAGGTGTCAGAGTACAGAGCATCCTCAAAATCGTTGAAATAGCTCTGAACATACGAGAAGGTCTTGGGACTCGTCTTGATATACTCCATATTCTTGATCTTCAGAGGAACACCGTGGTTTGTGGTAAAGAAGCTCTCCTCGTCGGCATATCCGTCATATTCTATGAGAAATCCGTTTGTCAGAGAAACGTTGGTCATATCAACGTAATCGGAAAGACGGTATTTTTTCTTTTCGCCCTCTTTTCTGTAATAGCCGTCATCCAGCCAGCTGAGATTTTCGGTAAGCTCATCCTCAAGCAGCTTCGCCTCCTCGTCGGACAGTTGACGGTCTGCGGCAATTCCCTTGGCAAAATCCTCGATCAGCTCGTTCCAATCGGTAACCGCACCCGAGAAAAGCTCCTCGTCTATCTTCTCGCAGAGCATATAGACGCCCATATATTCTCCGTTAAGCACCAGATTGACGTAAACCGAATCGGTATAGGTCATACCCATATTTGCGGAAAGATCGTAAATGAGCTTATTTCGCATATTCGTCCTGTCCATATAATTGGAGATAAGAACCCAGCTTTTACGCTCACCCATTCCGAAAAGATCAGCCTTCTCAGACAGCTTTATGTTATACGGCACCTTTCTGGTATGGGTATCTCCCGGAAGGGTGTTGGGCTTTCCGTCCTTATATCCGTTATTCCAGGTGGAGTTTCCTCTGCCCTTAATTTCTATGGGCAGCTCCCCCTGAGTGTATGCATTGGTGCATTTGCGGAACTCCTTTGAAAGAGTGATGCCCATAGTTGCATCAACGTATTCAAGGCGGGAGGTAACGTAATCTCCGCTGACGGTGTTGATGCTTATCACCGAAAGACCAAGCCCTACCAGCTGTCCCGTTGAAACGTCATAAACGAAGGGATCCTCCTCTTCCTCAGGGTCCTTCCAACCGTCTCCCCAGCTTCCGCCTCCCCAGTTTCCGCCCCAATCGGGTGCGGCGTAGGACACAAGGCTCAGACAGCTTGAGAAAAGCATACTGATCAGCACGAAAAGTGCTGCCGATCTTTTAATACTCATATATCTCA
The DNA here is from genome assembly GCA_017395885.1 of Clostridia bacterium. Classification (GTDB taxonomy): domain Bacteria; phylum Bacillota; class Clostridia; order Oscillospirales; family CAG-272; genus Avispirillum. Next base: position 2,521 of record JAFQNM010000009.1, read on the forward strand.
TATATTCTCTCCGAAAAATATTTCATAATCATATACATTATATAACACTTGCAAGCCAAAGTCAATATTTTTTGTAATATATAACAAATATATTCCCGTGCTTACGGCTTTGAAAGGGCATTTTGCCCGTAATTTACAAAATATTCAACAAAAATAGAAAGAGTATTCATAAATTTCTCTGCATACTGCTTGAAGGACGAAAAGCGGTGTGGTATAATATTGTTTATCAGTTAAAGTATATTCTGTAAGAGATAAATAATTATTCGGAGGTATCGAATGAAAGGGTCGGACACAGTTTTTAATTTTATGGATGCTACGGCTTCCGCAAAGGCTCTTGTAAACGAAACGGAAAAGGTGGTCGTGGGCAAGAAAAACGAGATCACTCTGCTTATTTGCGCTCTGCTTTCAGGCTCTCAC
>JAFQNM010000105.1 GCA_017395885.1 Clostridia bacterium
ATGAAGAATAATTATCAACAAAATCGACTACACTCTTATATGCAGCAGAAAGAGAGGCGGGATCACGGTACTTTTCAATAAAGTTATTTGACTGGCGAAGGAATTTTTCCGTTACGTCGTCATCGTGAGAGCATATACCTGCATAAGAGTCTGCAATTGCCACCTCTCCTGCCTTTACGGGAAGAGTTTTTGCAAGGGCAAAGAATGCCGCATCCTTTCTGTTCTGTCGGTTGGAAAGGCGGGCGCCGTTTTCGGGACGGTTTATATCTCCGCTTCCCATAAACTCACGGTAGTTTACGCAGTATTCGTCAAAATACTCTCCGTTTGCAAGAACCGTTGCAAAGCGGCGGCAATATCTGCCGTATTTGGGATGGAGTCTGGGGGAAACGCAAACAGGTCTTCCCTCCTCGTTTGTTAGGATAGCAGACTCGTGGACGATATTGGCATATACGATATCACCGAAGATACCGTCGGGTCCGAATACGGAAAGCATACCCGTAAATACTATACGGATGCTGCGGTCACTGTCTGTGAGATTTTCTATCTCAACTCTCTGAGCCTCCACCGCCTCGGGCATATCGTGCTCGTGGGGCACTATAAAGATAGTTCTCGTTATTTTAAGTCCGCATTCCGTTTCATAAGTAATTACCGTTCTGTTCTGAAGATGGCGGCATACTGCTGTCTTTACGTTTGTATCCACGTCTGCGGAATAGAATATCTGTTTTCCGTCCTCATAAAGATAAAACTGACGGTTCACGGGCTCGCCGTTTTCCTCCATACGCCAAACGTATCTTGTTGCAAGGACCTGATTTTCAGCCTTTCCCCTAAATGAGCCGCGGCCGAGAGAGTCAAGAGCTGATTTCGGAGTTGTCAAAAGTGGGTTTTCAAAGCCTACTCGGTTACCAAGAAGAAGGTTTACGTCAAAATGCGGTCCCACAGGCACTGACTTAAGGTCTATAACGTGGGCACCCTCGTCGTCTATATCTCCTCTGCCCGAGTCAAGCCGCCCGAATATGGCAAGAAGCTTTGCGCTCACGCTCTCGGGAATATGGACCATTCCCTTTTCAGTATAATGAGAAAGTCCGCCTTCAAAGTCAAACAGATGGCTCACACCGTCGTTTTCGTAAATATAGTCGGAGATCACAGGGTCATTAAGGGCATAAAGACATACGGGCATATAATAAGGAAGTCCCGTTGCTCCTACGACAGCCTTTTGATCCCAGGACAAAAACTCGCCGTCCGTAAATCCGTGAAGCTTTCCTTCAAATACCCTTTCCAGGATCTTTGAGGGTACGGTCTGTCTGTCTCTTGATTTTACGTTTTGGTACATGGTATATCCTCTCTTTTCTTAGTTGCCTACGTTAAACAACCGGTACATCGTATTGCTGAACTGATCTGCCCACATATTGGTATACGTCTCAAGAGTCGACACCTCTGAAACAGCATTTCTTACCGCCATATATGTTGCAGAAGGAATGGCATTATATGAATTTGAATATGAATATGCAAAATCGAACATTGGATCGTTCACCGCAAGGCGCATCATTCTGATGGAATCATTATCCCTCAGATAATAATATGAAGCATTCTCCACGTATACGTCGACGGTGTATCCGTAAGAGATAATGTTCATACCTGCTATGAGATCGGAGGTAAGTGCGATATTCGGTGCGGTGGGCACTGCGCCGAAGAAGATCGCATCCTTATAATAAGCAAGAGAAAGGTAGCTCGTCTGCTCTGCGTCATACTTTGGAACGGGAAGAAGACCCCAGTCAACAGAAGAGTTTGCTATGGTCTTCATAGTGTCGATCCTGTCCACCAAAAACAGAACGTTTCCGGCGCAGAAGGCATCGATGGCAGTAAGTGCATCGCCTGTAGTACTTGAATTTACCGTTGCTTCTCTTATTTTATCAACCACAGACTGAGTTTTCTCGCTTCCAAGGGTCAGCGTTGGGTAGGAGCCATGGGTACTTGCAGTCAGCGTTTCTCCGCAGCCGAAGAAGAATATATCTGTCAGATACGTTGAGGTATTCTGGGCGCTGTAGCCATAATATTCCCCCTCGAGACCGCTGACAGCTCTCATATATTCAGTATACTTATCAATGGTCCATTCTCCTCTGTCCACAAGACTGTAGGGAGACTCAAGACCCGCCTTTTCAATGAGGGATTTGTTGAAATATATGCAAGGAAGTCCGTCTGCATTGAGAGATGCGGGGCCCGCAACTCCGTAGACAGCATCTCCGCCTGTTCCTGCGGCCACTGCAGAGGGATAATAGTATCCGTTATCTGTTTCAAAATCGGGAAGGCTCTTCATATTGCTGATAGCTCCCGAAAGGGCAAAGGCACCCATCATATCCTGAGGATACATCACAGCATCGGCATAGTAATCCCCTGCCTTAACTGCGATCTTCAGCTCATCAAGGAGAGTCTCTGCGTCCTTTTCCTCAGACACGATGGTAACGTTTAAGTTCTCCTCGACCGCTCCGTTTCGCTCCTCAAGCTCCCTTGTCAAAACGGTACCCGTATTCTCATCGGGCACGACGAGCCTGTTTGCAACGGTCACGATCTTTACAACCGCTCCGCCGTAGTCCGTACCCGAAAGGTCCTTCAAGTATCTGTCGACCTCGCTTGTATAATCATTTTCAATAACGTCAAGCTCATAATAGGACGTTGTCTCATCAACGGCAGTTGTATCCTCATCCCTTTCTGCAGGCTTATTCAGTGAAAGAACTCCGCAGCCGGAGAAAACAGCCGACGTCCCAACCAGTGACGCCGCAAGCAGAAGTGCTGTTGCAGCCTTATTTATATGCTTTTTTATCATATTTTGCCTTTCCTTCGGAAATAATCATAAAATCTTATCATCCATCATATATTTTACTACACTCTGCCTGAAAAAGTCAATCACCATGTGAATATTTAAAAAGCAGTTCAGGCAATTAAAGGAAGCGCTTCCATGGCAAAATCTGTTCGTTGAATAAGTTACAGGATAATGTTAAAATTATATCCACGGGTGCAGCAAATACTCTTTACACCCGAGTGGCACCAATGCCACGGAAAGGAGCAAATATGTTAAACAGGTCATGCTACCGCAAAGGTACGGTAAGGATATCGGC
>JAFQNM010000106.1 GCA_017395885.1 Clostridia bacterium
AGTTTCGCACTAAAAAGCGACCGTTCTCCCCTCCCCGTAAAACCGGAATTTGAAAGACAAAAACGGACTTTTCAAAGCTTCAATGCTTGAAAAGTCCGTTTTTTATTATGCTTTTTCTGTGTGGGATGCGGCTTCTGAGTGAGCTTGCGCTGCTTCGTCGGAGTTTTCTGAGTCTTCTCCGCTTTCGTCTTTTTCCTCATTTCCGCTTTTATCTGCGGGGACGGCGGCAGGGGCTGCCTCACCCTTTTCATCGGAGGGTGCCTCCTCCTTTTTCGATCTTCTGATAACAACAAAGATTACTCCTGCAAGTATAGCGGCGATGAGAACTGCAATGCTTCCCATAAGGAGCAGCTTATCTCTGTTTGAAAACTGTGCAGGGATTTCCTCGGTAAAGGTCTTTCCGCAGCCGTTGGCGCAGGCATACTCAGCATATCCCTTTGAAAAGGCTGTTGCATTTTCAGCAGACGTTGCCGTTTCGCTCTTTATATGTCCCAGAGGAGGGAGCTCCTCTGTAACGGTGCTTTGGCAAAGGGAGCAAACAAGGATACGTGAGCCTGATGCCTCGCAGGTGGGAGCTACCGTGTCTACGGTATCGTAGCTGTGGGGCGTTTTTTCTGTTGTTTGTGTCTCACTGTGGCTGCAAACGGAGCAGGTCTGCACAATGCTGCCCTCGGTCTGGCAGGTGGCCTCTGTCTGAGATACGATCACAAAGGTGTGGCCGGTTGCGGGGACGGTCTCGTCAACCGTTTCACCGCATACCGTACAGCTTCCCTTATTATATCCGTCCTCCGTGCAGGTAGGGGCAAGGGAGGAGGATTCGGGGAATCTGTGGCCGAGGGGAGAGAGCTCCTCCGATTCGCTGTGACTGCAAACGGAGCATATGCGCTCCTCTGATCCAGTTTCCGTACAGGTGGGCTCAGTTCTTGAGGTCACCGTAAAGGTGTGTCCCGTTGCGGGAACGGAATCTGTATATGTATGGTCGCAGGATGTGCATTTGTAGTTATCTCCGCCCGGGTCAGTGCAGGTGGGGGCGGTGTAGCCCACGTATTCAAGGGTGTGCCCCTCTGCCTGAATAGTCTCCGAGAAGGAGTAGGAGCAGGTTGAGCACTTCCAGGTCTGGTAGCCGTTTTCCGTATGAGTGGCTTCAACGTTTGCCACCATAACGAAGCTGTGGTCCTGAGGGGCGGGGATGACCTCCACAGAGGTATGTACCTGACCCTCCCAGCCCTTGTCTGCAAGGTTCTGGGTAATGCGGCACTCCAGAACCACGCTTCCGTCAACTCCGCAGGAGGCGGGAGTGCTTCCCTTATCGACCCAGTAGTGGTTGGAGAGGTTTTGAGCCAGACTCTGAACGTTTCTTCTGTGCCCGCAAACGGAGCAATGCTCGCTCTGCTTGCCTGTATAAACGCAGTTTGATGCATAGTCCTGTATTGCAGCGGAATACACGTGGGTATGGTTAGTATAATAATTGATGATTGCTTGAGCCTCGGCCTTTGCCATTTTCTGCATAGCGCCCTCGGCAAACAGCTTGCTCACATCGGAGGAGTTGGAGAAGAAGCCGTGCTCAATAATGGCTGAGGGGATACCGAACTTAGCGCACCAGGTAGGTATGCCGTAGTAGTCCGAGAGGGTGCCGAGAGAGGGGTCCTGGCAGTCCCACTGCTTTTCAAAGTTCCAGTAGTATCCGGCATTGTCCTGCCTGCGCTTAACGCCGTTATCTCCAATGCCGATGGCAGAGGAGATGCCTGAGGTTATGGAGGCAGAGAGGGTGGTAAGGGCAAAGCGGTCAAGCACGGAGGTATATGCCGTTGCACCATTCATATAGGTGCTTGTGCTTCCGTCGAAATGAAGGCTGAGGAGCAGGTCTGCGTTATAGCGGTTGGCCACCTCTGCTCTCTCGTAGAGCTCCAGGTCGTAGTCTCCTGTTCTTGTGAAATAGACGTTAAAGCTGCCGTTTGCATTTAGCTCATCTCTGATGAGCTCTGCAAGGCGGTAGGAATATACCTTTTCGCCAACGCCTCTGGCAGAGGCGCCAACGTTGGTGCCGCCGTGACCGGGGTCAAGAACGATATTGATCTTATCCTCTCCGGTGAAGGAGGCCCTTGCGGGTACGGAAAAAATAGGTAAGGAGCAGAATACCGTGGCGCAGATAAGTAAAAGTGCCGCGAGCTTTTTCATGAGATTCTCCTTAAAACTCAAAATATACACATTATTATACCACCTTCGACAAGGTTCGTCAATGATTTTATTGGCTATTGACGGACAGGGCTGGCTGTGGTAAAATTCAGCTAAGAAAGGCTTGCATTCGTTTTTTGCATCGCAGAGCCGGTGCAGGCAGAGTGCTTTTTGAGGAAAATATGGGAAAGCTTAAAAAATATCTTTCGCTGACTCCATTTGAGATCTGCCTGTGGGTGTTTTCCGTAACAGTTTCGGTGGTCAGCTACATACTGTCGCCTGAGAACGGTCTTTTGAATTTCATTGCATCGGTGATAGGCGTCACCGCCATACTGTTCATAGCAAAGGGCCGCCTTCTGGGCCAGATACTGTCTGCCGTGTTTTCTTTGCTGTACGGCTTCATTTCGCTGAAATACGCCTACTACGGTGAGCTTATCACCTATATGGGAATGACCTTTCCCATGGCGGTGCTCTCCATTATTTCGTGGGCTAAAAATCCGTATAAGGATACGGGAGAGGTAACGGTTGCAAGGGTCTCAAGGCGGGGGCTTTTTATTCTCGGTGCCCTGGCCGTTCTCGTAACTGCCGGGTTTTATTTTATACTAAGTGCGCTTGATACCCGAAATCTCATAGTCAGCACCGTATCTGTCACCACAAGCTTTGTTGCCTGCGGCCTCACCTTTCTCAGAAGCCCGTATTATGCTCTGTGGTACAGTGCAAACGACGTTATACTCATTGTGCTGTGGGGGCTGGCTGCCATAAACGACAGCTCTTATATAATAATGGTCATATGTTTTGGAGCATTTCTTGCCAACGACCTATATGCATTTTTCAATTGGCGAAGAATGAGAAAAAGGCAAAAGGAAGAAGAATAAAGAAAGGCTGTCGAGAAGGATGCAGATTTCGTCATTTCAAGGCCGTTGTCGTACAAAGGTACGACAGGACTTGAAAGGGCGAAAAGCGTGAGCTCCCCTGATTATTCAGGGGAGCTCTTTAATATGATTTTAATTATTTATTGATCTTGCTTTTTACAGTTAAAGCCACGATCCGGCTGTCTCTGTTTTGACACATCTGCGGTCTGCGCCTTTTTCGACAGTCTGAGAAAGCCTCGGAATCACCGAGGCTTTCTCTATTTATTTCGGTTGTCGAAGTGCTCTTTTTCGATATAGATAGGTCTGTTTTTCAGCTGAACGTACATTTTTGCAAGGTACTCTCCTATAATGCCCAGGCAGAAAAGGATCAGTCCGCCCATAAGCAGGAGCAGAACGATAATGGTGGCGTATCCGGGAACGTCTATGCCGAAGCAAAGCTTTTGAACGATGACCGTTATCATATATGCAATAGAAAGAAAGGCTGAAACAAAGCCGACCACGGTAACGAACTTGAGAGGTGCCGTTGAAAAGGCAATAATGCCGCCAACGCCGTAGTCAAATAGCTTTTTGGGGCTCCACTTTGTTTTTCCGTGCTTTCTGCTGGCTACCTCGTAGGGAATATACTCGGTGTTGAAGCCTATCCAACTGAAGATTCCTTTGGAGAAGCGGTGGTACTCCGTCATGGAAAGGATAACGTTCACCATCTGCCGTTTCATAAGGCGGAAATCGGAGGCTCCGTTAACGAAATCAACGTCTGAAATGCCGTTGATGATCTTGTAGAAAAGTGACTTGACAAAGGAGATGAGCTTGTTCTCACGGCGCTTTTCCTGATAAGCGCAAACGCAGTCAACCTCAGGCCTTGAGTCCAGTATCTTCATCATTTCGAGAACCACCTCAGGGCGCTGCTGAAGGTCGGCATCGATAATGCATACCGTATCTCCCCTTGAGTGGGCAAGGCCTGCATATATGGCAGACTCCTTGCCGAAGTTTCGGCTGAAGGAAACTATCTGCAGGGCAGGCTCCTCGTGCTCGGTGAGGGTATAGAGCTTTTCCAGAGTTTTGTCGGTGCTTCCGTCGTTGACGAAGATGATCTCGTAATCATCTATCTTGCCTCTGAAGCATGCCTTTGCACAGTGGTAAAACTCCTGAACGTTATCCATCTCATTATAGCAGGGAACAACAAGAGAAAGCTTCATATTCTCACCTCCGTAAAAACAGTTTCATTCATTATATACTATTGCCGATTCTTTGTCAACAAACAAATCGAATGGCGTTATAAAAATTCAGATAAGGGTAAAGATAAGCTGAGCTGCGTATGCGGCGGCGCAGGAGGAGAGAGCAACAACTATAAGAGAACGGTTGAAGTATGAGAGAATAAGGGCGCATACCGTTCCTGCTGCGGCTCCTGCAAGGCTGCCTGTTGAGTAGAATATCCAGGGAATGGTCATTCCACCAAGCACAGCGTAAGGGATATAGTGGAAAAAGCTTTTGAGAAAGGGGCTATTTATCCGTTTTCTGAAAAGGGTGAAGGGCAGCATACGGATAAGATAGGTGGTAAGGGCCATAACGAAAATGTATATAAGCAGCTCAACGGTCATCGTTCTGTTCCTCCTTTACGGGGAATATAACGGCGGCAAGGGCCGCAGCCAGAACTGCGCATATGATTATGGCAAATCCCTGAGTTATAAATGAAAAGACGGGAATATACTTGAAGCAGCAGCTGACAGCGGCAGCCACCGCAACGGCAAAGAGAATACCCCTGTTCTTTTTTGCGGGCGGAACGATGATTGCAACGAACATACCGTAAATTGCAATGCCGAGAGAAGAGGATATGCTCGCTGGAAGCAGAGAGCCTGCAATAGCTCCCGCAAGGGTTCCCGCCGCCCAGCCCATATAGGGCAGAAGGCCAAGGCCGTACATATACCGTGTGTTGACTCCCCCCGTCTTTGAGGAGGCAACGGCATATATCTCATCGGTGATGAAGAAGGAGATGGCCATACGGTGCAGGGTTGAGAACGTATCGTCAAGCCTTTGCGTAAGGGTCAGCCCCATAAGTGAGTAGCGGAGATTGATAATGAGCTGGGTCATTATCATTTCTATAATGGCGCCGGAGGCGGCAATAACGGAGAGGCCTGCCACCTGACCTGCAGAGGTCAGGTTGGTCATTGAAATGAGAAGTGCAGGCAGTGGGGGGAGGCCCTTTGCCACAGCGCTGATGCCGAAGCCGAAGGAAACGGAAAGGTAGCCCAGAGCAATGGGCAGTCCGTCACGCAGACCGTGGCGGAATTTAAGCCTTGATGCACGTATTTCCATCGAATGCCTCCTTTAAAATAATAAACCTTGCCGAAAAGCGGCAAGGTTTATTATACTACCGTGATAAGCCTCCGTCAAGAAGGCTTTCTCATTTTCTGAGCGACTTCAAAAGAGCGATCTCTCTTTCGTAGCCGTAAGGAGCATCATAGTTTTTAATCTATGTATCCCTTGTTGTTTCTGTAATTTTTATATTCTTCAGTTTCTCCGACAGCAATGAAATGCTTATCGTCACCACCGGCACTTATGCGTATTATACCGTTTGACAGATCGACCCCTTTTTGACTGACATAGAAATCCTCAACGAGATTTCCGCTGTCATCATAAACGTGATACAACTTTGAATAAACGTCACCGTCGGAAATTAAAAAATGCGTTCCGTCCTGATCGTCGATACCGAAGTCGGGAGTTATCTCCATTTTAACAGGCTCAAATTTATAGCTTCCGTCTGCTTTTCTAAGGCCGAAATAGCAGGTTCCTTCGCTGTTCTCAATAACCTCGGCAAGCAGACCGTTGATATAATGCTCGGCAAAATAGTTTTCTGCTGTATCAATTGCCAGAGTATCGCGGCACCAGACGTTGTTCTGGAACATAAAATATTTTCCCTTCATAGTTTCGCTGCCGGATGAGAAAATATCTGCTTCTTTTTCACCCTCATACACCGGTGTTACAGTTCCATCCGGTGTAATTGAAAATAGCTTGTCTACGTAAGGATAATACTCAGCAAACACCATCCTTCCGTTTTCAAACCACATTGTCTCTACGGAAACATCGTAATTGGTTCTAGCTACTAATCCAACCTTGTTGGCTTTGCTGTCGTAAATTGCAACATTGGGATATTTTGCATCAAAAACGAACATTCCGTCTCCTGCGTATATGATCTCCTTGATAGAGTACGTGCTCCATGCACTTCCGCACTCTGTTGTAAGGATGGGGTTGGAGGCGGAAAGAGGCTGGATCCAATGTCCGTCCAACGCAACGACGCCTATTTCATACGTAACACCGTTGTAAGATTCTGTTACACGGTATGCCAGCAGATAGCCCTCTTCAAAGCTCACGATCTCTGTGTCTCGTCCGCAATTTTCTGTCTCAGGAAGAACGAATCCGGTTACTCCAAGAGATTCGGTAGAGAAAACAATATTGCCTTTTTCGTCTACAATATAGATTGTATCGCTTTCGGAATCCTCAAATAAGGTCTTTCCCGAATTCATTTTTGAAATGGGGTTACCGTTCTCAAAGCTTCCGATGATCCTTCCTTCGTAGGTAACGCATTTCCAACCATCGCTCTGCACCCAGCCGAAGCCTTCAGCGCTTTCGGCGAAAAATATGGCTTCGTTTATCTTCTCTTTGCTTACCTCGGCTACGGGAGCTTCATTCTCATCATCCTCATCCTCAAGGGTGTCGGATCCTTCTGCCGTACCGCTCTCGTCCATACCGGTGATTTCTGCTTCTGTATCGTTTGCGCTTTCGTCTTTATCGCTACCGCAGGAAACGAAAGCGATGCAAATAAGCATACAAATTAAAACAGTTACAATTTTTTTCATATTTCTCACCTTTCTGCTATCAATTGGAGCAATTACCGTTAAGCTAAGCAAGCTATGCTTAAAGCTTTTGGGTATTTATAACATCATTATATATTATAAACAGTGCTCAGTCAATACAGATGGCTTATATTATCATCATTGTTTTATGGGTCGATCTTTGCAAATATGAGGATGTTGGAAAAACAAAGGATATTCTTCTCTGCTAATGTAGTCAGATCATTTTCTGAGCGACTTCAAAAGAGCGATCTCTCTTTCGTAGCCGTCCAGCTCGTTGGGCGTTTCCAGATAAAAGGGCAGGTGGCTGATGAGAGGATGGTTTATGACCCTTGCTATTCCCTCAAGGCCGAGAAAGCCCTCGCCTATCTTCTCGTGCCTGTCCTTTGCGGCGCCGAGAGGATTTTTTGAGTCGTTCAGGTGGATGGCGCAGAGCCTGTCAAGGCCGATAACGGTATCAAAGGTCTCCAGCACCGCATCCGTATCCTGTATAATATCGTAGCCTCCGTCGGAGATATGGCAGGTGTCAAGGCAAACTCCCACGTGGCTTTTGCAGTCTTCGTCAACCGAATCTATAATTGCACGGATCTCCTCAAAGGTCTTGCCTATCTCGCTGCCCTTTCCGGCCATGGTCTCAATAAGCACCCTTGTTCCCTGACCGGGGGTGATGACCTCTGAGAGTAGTCTTGCCGTGTTTTCTATTCCCGCCTCGGCGCCGATACCAACGTGGCAGCCGGGGTGGAAGTTGTAAAGCGCACCGGGAATATCCTCCAGCACCTCCAGGTCCTCCCTCATGGAATCTCTGGAGTAGCTCCATATCCTGTCCTCTGCAGAGGCAGGATTGAAGGTGTACGGTGCGTGAGCCAGAGGGGGCGCAAAGCCGTTTTCTGAAATAAGCTTGTTGAGCGCCTCTATATCCTCCCTTGCAGGGCGGCGAAAGCCTCGGCCTCTGGGATTTCTTGTGAAATACTGAAAGGTGTTTGCGCCGATGGAAAGAGCGGTCCTTCCCATAGCGGCATACCCCTGAGAAACAGAAAGGTGACAGCCTATATAAAACATTGTAAGCTCCAATCTCCGCTTTTGCGGTCAAAAACTCTATACATTATTATAGCACGCTTTGCGGTGAATTGCAATCGTTTGACAAAGGACGGTATGTTTGGTATAATTGGGGCAGTATATAATATGGAGGAGGAGAGGCATGAAAAGCGTTAAGGAGTTTGTAAGAAGAGCCTGGGGATATATTCTTCGCTTTTTTGGCATAATGGGCGAGGACCAGATAACGGTATATGCGGCGCAGTCTGCTTTTTTTCTCATAGTATCCTCCGTTCCCTTTGCCATTCTTCTCATAGGCATTGCCAGATACGTTATAGACGTTGATTGGCTCCTCGGTCTCATCTCAAGGCACGTTGGCGGCGAGGCGGGAAGCATTCTTTCCTCTATCGTTGCCGAGGTGGTGGAAAAAACGGGCGCATCTCTCTTCTCCGTTTCCGTTATCACCGTTATATGGAGTGCCTCCAGAGGTGTTTATTCCGTCACCAGAGGAATCTCCGTGGCATACGGCGTGCGTCTGAGGGAGAATTTTATCTTTGATATTCTCAGGTCGCTCATATATACTCTTGTATTTATAATGATGATAATCCTGTCTCTCGTGGCACTTGTCTTTGCAGAGACGATCTTTCGTGCGGCAAGGCCTTATCTGCCCCTGCCTGCCCTTGTTCCCATGCTTTTCAAAAAGCTGGCTCCCGTTATACTGACCGTGCTGCTGACGCTTTTTTTCGCCCTTATCTACAATACTGTCTCCAGAAAGGGCCGCAGCTTTTCACACAGCCAGTATAAGGGCCTTTCGGGAACCTTGCCGAGGGGCTTTGCGGCGCAGCTTCCCGGAGCGGTGTTTGCCTCTCTCGGATGGGTGCTGTTCTCCTATTTCTTTGCCCTGTATCTCAGATACTTTCCCGGCGTATCGTATCTGTACGGCAGCCTTGCAACCTTGATGATCCTGATGCTCTGGGTCTACTCCTGTATGCTTATTCTGATGATAGGAGCAGAGATAAACAAGGTCGTGTTCCGCAAATGGGGCTCCCGAAAAAGGAGAAAAAAGCAGACCGGAGAGGGATAAAGCATATATTTTTCTGCCCTTGCATACGTATTATTAAGGCAAAAAACGGAAAAATGAGAAAAAATTAAAAAAATTTACTTGACAAAATCCGTCACCGATGATATATTATGTAGTGGTTAGCATATGCTAATCGCCGAAAGGATGATACTATGAACTTAACACAGGCTATAGAAGGAAAAGAGTATATCATTCGAGCTATCGAAACTGACGATGAGGAGATGGATAGCTTTCTCTTCTCTCTGGGATGCTACAGCGGAGAGCCTATTACCGTTGTCAGCCACCGCAGAGGCGGTTGCACCGTTTCTATTAAGGACGGCCGCTATAATATCGACAGTCAGCTTGCAGAAGCTATTATCATCTGATAATAAAGCCGCCTTGGCGGCTGACTTTTTTGCCAAGCAGTTAGCGGCAGCTAACCCATATAAACGTATTCTACAAAGGTAGGTATAAATTTATGAGAATTGCTTTTGCAGGCAATCCAAACAGCGGTAAGACCACAATGTACAACGCCCTCACCGGCAGAAATGAAAAGGTGGGCAACTGGGCAGGCGTTACCGTTGAGAAAAAGGAGGGCACCATTAAGAGAAGCTACTGGTCAGGCGATGAGGAGCTTATTGCAGTAGACCTTCCCGGCGCATATTCCATGTCTCCCTTCACCAGCGAGGAGAGCATCACCAGCGCATACGTTAAGAACGAGCGCCCCGACGTTATTATCAATATCGTGGATGCAACGAACCTTAGCCGAAGCCTGTTTTTCACAACACAGCTTCTTGAGCTGGGCATTCCCGTTGTGGTTGCTCTCAATAAGAGCGACGTAAATAAGAAAAAGGAAACGAAAATAGATACCGCGGCCCTTTCCAAGGCCCTTTGCTGTCCCGTTTTCATGACCGTTTCCACCTCAGCAAGGCACGAGGGCCTTGAGGACGTAGTCAAGGCGGCTGTATCCCTTAAGGGTCAGGAGCAGAGAGCTCCCTACGTTCAGGGCAATATTGACCTTTCCGATAAAAAGGTAGTTGAGGAGGCAGACAGAAAGAGATTTGCCTTTGTTAATAAGATCGTAGATGGCGTTGAGGAGAGAAAGGTAAAGTCAAACAAAAAGAACATAAACGATAAGATAGATGCCGTTCTCACAAATAAGTGGGCAGGCATCCCCATCTTTGCAGTAGTAATGTTCCTCGTTTTCCAGATCTCCCAGACTTGGCTCGGCGTGTGGATAGCCGAGGGCGTTGAGATCGGCGGAGTTGAGATCCCCGGCCTTGTAACACTTATCGATATGTTCAAGGAATGGGTGGCAGGCGCCCTTGAGGGCGGCAACGAATTTCTTGTTGCTCTTCTCACAGAGGGCATCATCGGCGGTGTTTCTGCCGTTGTTGGCTTCCTCCCTCTCGTAATGGTAATGTACTTCCTTATTGCGCTTCTTGAGGATTGCGGCTATATGGCAAGAGTTTCCGTAGTTCTTGACCCCATCTTCAAGAAGGTTGGTCTCTCCGGCAAGTCTGTTATCCCCTTTGTTATCGGCACAGGCTGTGCTATTCCCGGCGTTATGGCCTGCCGTACTATCCGCAACGAGCGTGAGAGACGTGCAACCGCAATGCTTGCTCCCTTTATGCCCTGCGGCGCAAAGCTTCCCGTTATCGCCCTCTTTGCAGGTGCGTTCTTCGGAGATGCTCCCTGGGTGGGCACTCTCATGTATTTTGTGGGAATTCTTGTTATCCTTCTCGGTGCACTTCTTATCAATAAGATCACAGGATATAAGAACAGAAAGTCATACTTTATCATTGAGCTTCCCGAATATAAGGCGCCCAGCGTTTGGCGTGCATTCAAGTCTATGTGCTCCCGCGGATGGTCTTACATAGTAAAGGCAGGAACCATCATCCTCCTTTGCAACGCAGCAGTATATATCATGCAGTCCTTCACTTGGAGCTTCAAGCTTGTTGAGGAAGGGGCTGAGAGCACGTCTATCCTCGCATCCATCGCAGGCCCCATTGCAATTCTTTTGGTTCCCATCGGCGTCAAGGCGTGGGAAATGGCAGCAGCGGCAGTAACAGGCTTTATAGCAAAGGAAAACGTTGTTGGTACTCTTGCGGTTTGCTACGGCATCTCCAACCTTATAGATACAGAGGAGCTTGCAATGGCAGAGGGCGCAGGCAGCGAGGTTGCGGCTGTGTTCGGCATTACAAAGATAGCGGCACTTGCATACCTTATGTTCAACCTTTTCTCTCCTCCCTGCTTTGCGGCTATCGGCGCTATGAACTCTGAGATGAAGAGCGCAAAATGGCTCTGGGGCGGCATTGGCCTCCAGCTTGCAGTTGGCTATACTATCGCATATCTCGTATATACGATAGGTACGCTCATCACCGCACCTGAAAGCCTTGCAGCAGTGCCTGCGATCTGCGGACTTATAGCAGTTCTCGTATTTGCGGGAATCATTATTTTCCTTATCAACAATACAAACAAGAAAATGAAGAACGAGTATGCTCTCAACGGCAAGAAGGCATAATAATTAGAGCTATGAAAGAAACAATAATCGTAACGGCACTGATCGTAGCCATTCTCGGGCTTGCCATATTCTACGTTGTCCGCTCAAAAAAGCAGGGTAGAAGATGTATCGGCTGTCCCGATTCAAAGACCTGTCCGTCAGCAAAAAACGGCGGATGCAGCTGCGGCTGCTCGGATAAAAACGCTGATTAACACAAAAGATCCCTGATTTCTCAGGGATCTTTATTTTTGATCATGGCTTATATGGCCGGGGTTATTTGTGGAAGGCTCAGATCTGAGGTGAGCCCTTGGATATATTCCTCGGCAAGATGGGCGCTGACGGCGCCGTCTGCGGCGGCAGTCACCACCTGACGCAAACGCTTTGTGCGAACATCACCTGCGGCAAACACTCCCTCAAGTGATGTCTTGGTCGTTTCATCCGCAATGATATAGCCGTTTTCGTCAAGGCTGAGCTCATCTGCAAAAAGGGCAGACTCAGGCTCTCTTCCAATGCTGACAAACAGGCCGTCGAGCTCTATTTTCCGTTCCTCGTTGCTGATCTTGTTCTTTACCGTAACGGCAGTAAGTCTCTTTTCAAAATCAAGCAGAGAAACGGTGCTGTTCCAGATAAATTCCACGTTTTCGGCCCTCATAAGCGGCTCGTGGTGGATCCTTTCGCCTCTCAGAGTATCTCTGCGATGGATAACGTAAACCTTTTTCGCAAGGCGGGAGAGGTAGAGAGAATCCTGAACGGCAGAGTTTCCGCCTCCCACAACTGCCACGGTCTTGTCCTTATAGAACCTTCCATCGCAGTGGGCGCAGTAGTGAACTCCTCTGCCCGTCAGCTCATCCTCGTGGTCAAGCCCAAGTCTTCTTGGCTTTGCTCCCGTTGCAATTATGACCGTTTTTGCAAAAAACGTGCCTTGTGAGGTCTCCACTTTTTTGATCCCTTCGGAAAGGCTGACGGAGGTGACCTCTGCATATTCCGTTGCAGCGCCGAAGCGCTCAGCGCCCTTTTGCATTTTCATTCCCAGGGTAAAGCCGTCCACCCCCTCGTCAAAGCCGGGGTAATTGTCAATATCGCCTGTCAGTGCCATCTGCCCGCCGGGCGAAATTTTTTCAATTATCAGGGTATCGAGGCCGCCTCTCGCACAGTAGAGAGCTGCGCTGTAGCCGGCAGGGCCTCCGCCCAGAATAACGGTATCGTAAATATGCTCCATAGCAGAGAAAACTCCTTTAAAATCCTTTCGGCGGTATTTACACGGGCCGAAAAAAGCTTTATAATTGATTTAGAAAAGAAACGAGGTGATTGTAATGGCAAGAGAAATGTTTGAGCCTGTCTTTCGTGAGATATTCCCCTTTTGGGGAGGCATACCGGAGGAGGACAAGTCTTTTATCTGCGAGAACACCCTTGCAATGACATATCCCGCAGGCACCACCGTTCACGATTCAACGGAGTGCTCGGGAGTTATTTTCATTCGTTCAGGCTGTCTTCGGGTATATATAATGTCCGATGAGGGCAAGGATATAACCCTGTATCGCCTCCACGCAGGAGATATCTGTATGCTTTCTGCATCCTGCGTTCTGGAGACGGTTACCTTTGACGTGTTTGTGGATGCAGAGGAAAACAGCGAATGCTACGTAATAAAGGGCTGTGCCTTCTCCACGGTATCAGAGCGCAATCCTCTGATAAAGATATATGCGCTGGAAACGGCGGTCAGCCGCTTTTCCGACGTTATGTGGGTCATGCAGCAGATACTTTTTATGAGCCTTGACCGCCGACTTGCCATTTTTCTTTGGGATGAAACGGCAAGATGCGGCTCCGATACGGTCAATCTGACTCATGCTGAGATCGCCAGATATATGGGCTCAGCACGAGAGGTGGTATCACGAATGCTCAGGTATTTCTCCTCCGAGGGCATCGTTGAGGTCTCCCGAGGGGGAGTTCGTGTTATAGATAAGGAGAAGCTTCGTGCCTTAGCCCTCTAAGAGTGCAAGGATCTGCGCCTTGGGGCGTGCTCCGGCAGACTGAGCCGTTATCTTTCCGTTTTTGATAACCACCAGAGTAGGTATGCTTGCAACGTCAAACTCTGCGCTAAGCTCAGGCTCCTCGTCTACGTTGACCTTTGCAACAACGTATTCGGGATGCTCCTCGCTGATCTCGTCAACGATGGGGGAGACCATGCGGCAGGGGCCGCACCAGTCTGCGTAGAAATCCAGCAGAACGGTCCTGTCTCCTGAGGTGATGATATCGAAATTCTTGCTTGTTAATTTAATAACTGCCATAGTATTAATTCCTTTCTTTGATTTACACCCTTATTATACCCTGCTTTGCAGACGATTTCTGTGACGAGGTCACAAATCCTTGTCGAAAGATAGCGAGAATTGTAAAACGGTTTTTTGGGATAATTGTGTCGAGTTATTGACAAAAACTGTAAATTGAGTTACAATACTGTTGTAATATACAATATCTGGTAATTCAGGGTAAAAACAGGAAGAAAAATGTTGGCCCTATGCCGGATTGAAAGGAAGGTAATAATATGAAATCACTTGGAATGCTGAGAAAGATCGATGAGCTGGGACGTATCACCCTCCCCATAGAGATCAGAAGAATGCTTGATATCAACCCCGGCGACGGAGTTGAAATGTTTTCCGATAAGGATAGGATCATCCTCCAGAAGTATGCTCCCGCCTGCATATTCTGCGGCGAGGCAGACGATACGGTTACCTATAAGGATAAAAGAGTCTGCAAGGCGTGCCTTGAGGAGATGAAGGGCATCTGAGCCTGAGTAAAAAACAAGAATATATTTTTCGAAATTCCCCGAGGGAGTTTTCCGTTTTGGGACGGAAGAGCCACGGGGAATTTTTTTCTTTTCTTTTTCCCGAAGAAAAAGGCCCAAAAGAAACATTTTCGGCCATCCCGAAAGCGACGGAGTTTTTTTAGCTTCGGTTGTAGAATCCTAATACAACAAAAAGGGAAATGAGGTAAAACAAAGGAAATGAAAAGAAAAAAGCTTGAGCCGTCCTCCGGGGGAACGGCAGAGGTCATTAAGGAAAAAATATTCGGTGTGCTTTTGGCAGAGGGCGGCAGGCTGTCGGCGCTGCTTGGGCCTGCGGCCGTGTTTGTAACGGCACTGCTTGTGGGCTCGGTCAGGGCGCCCCTTGGTACCTATCCTCTCAGCTATGCCGCTCTTGCCTCTGTTTGCGGGTGGGAGTACGTGGCGGCTGCCTTTGCAGGCTCCGTGCTCTCGGCCACGGCGCTTGACGTGGGAGCCGTGGTGCAGATAAGCATACTTTCGTCAATGCTGCTGGTTAGGCTGGCCGTTTGCTTTTTGAAGGGAGATATGCGAGACCGTGCCACCGCCTTGAGAAGGATATTCAGAGAGCGAGGCTACGTCAGGGTGATACTTGCCTCTCTCGGCTCGGCAGCGTTTGGGTGCTTTACCATATGGAGGAGCGAAAGCATATACTACGGCCTGTTCTCTGCTCTTCTCGGTATCGGAGAAACGGCACTTGCCTCGGCAGCGCTTGTGTTTTTTGCAAACAGAAGGGCAGAGCCAAGGAAAAGGCTTTGCGGATTTCTGGTGCTTTTGCTTGGGTTAATGGCGGCGGTGGAGGGCATCGGTCTGCCCTTCAGCCTTTCGGCGGTGCTCACGTTTCTTCTTGCAGTATATTTCAGCTATGCGGGAGGTGCAGCGATCGGGACTGCCGTGGGCTTTGCCGGCGGTATGGCTGTTGGGATCCCCTATGCACCGGCCCTTGGCTCTGTGGGGGTGGTCTGCGCTCTCATATGGAGCCACAGCCGCATAGGTGCAGTAGCCGTGGCGGCGTTAACAGCGTCTGCTCTGTCACTTTTCGGAGGAGGACTTGATGCGGTAACGGATATTATTCCCGAGCTTGCTCTTGCGGCGGCGGTAGCCTGCCCGTTTGTAAGCCTCGGGCCGATACCCAAGGGTCTGCCATCCTTCCTTTGCTTTGAGGGGAGGGCAAAGGCGGACGTGCCTTCTCAAAAAAGGGGAACGGAAGGCGAGCGGCTTCGCAGGGTGGGAAAGGCACTGGAGAGCCTTTCTGCCATGCTGTATGAAATAGGAAGTAAAATGAGACTCCCCACAGAGGAGGAGGCTCACCGTATATGCACGTCTGCCAGAGCAAAATTCTGCAGCGGATGCCCGGGCAGAAATGAATGCGAGGGCAGAGAAAAGAGCACGGTAGACTCAATGTTTGCCAATATGGAGTATATGATAGGCGCAAGGGGCAGAATAACGGCAAAGATTGTGCCGGATTCTGTTGCCAGACGGTGCTTTAATATGGCCCCGATCTTTGAAAGCATAAACACAAAGGTGACAAAAAACGCCGCCCTCACGGGTGCAGGCAAAAGAAACGAGCTTTTTGCATCTGATTATAAGGCTGTTGCCGCCCTGTTTTCGGAAATGAACGAGGATGAGTGGGAAAGCCCCGATAAAGAGGCAGGCAAAAGGCTCTCTGCGGCCCTATATGAGAGAGGCTTTTCGTTTGAGGGAGCAGACGTGTATGGAAAAAGGCAGAGAAGGGTGTATATGAGAGGAGTGGATATGGGTGCCGTGAGGGCGGGAGAGGAGGATATAAGAAGGAGTGCGGAGGAGGTTCTCTCCGCCAAGCTTTCCTCGCCTGAATTCTCGCTGGACGGAGGAAGAGTGAATGCATCTATGGAGTCTGTGCCGAGAATAAGTCTTCGCTGCGGCCGCCACAGCGTCAAGAGCATGAGAGACAGCACAACGGGAGATAGCGTCAGTACCTTTGAAAACAGAGAGGGGTATCATTATACTCTGGTTTCGGACGGAATGGGAACGGGCCGTGAGGCGGCACTGACCAGCGGCCTGTGTGCGGCATTTCTGGAGAAGCTGCTTTCTGCGGGATGCCCTATGAGGAGCGCCCTTGAGCTGCTGAATTGCTTTGTTCGCGGCGGAGAGGGCGAGTGCTTTGCAACGGTGGATATGATGGAGGCCGACCTGTATACGGGAAGAGCAAGATTTATAAAAAGCGGAGCGGCGCCATCCTTTGTTATAAGGAACGGAAGGCTGTACAGGATCCATTCCAAAACGGTGCCTATCGGAATAATGAGGGCGCTGGATGCCGAATCTGTCAGCTTCGATCTTTTGGAGGGTGATACGGTGGTAATGATGAGCGATGGAGTTTGCGGCTCATATGAGGATTGCCCGTGGCTCTTCGAGCTGCTCTCGAACGGACTTTTGAAGGACGAGCCGCCGGCTGCAGCCGCAGTAAGAATAGCAAGAACAGCCGCAGAAATGACAGGAAGAGACGACGATATAACAGTCTGCGTTCTCAGAGTAGAGGCCGCGTGACCATCTTTCAAATTCCGGTTTATGGGGGAGATATGTAGGAGGCCTTTTTGTAAAAAGGCCCCCTACGACCCCCGAAAAACTTCAAAAAGGGGATAATAATTCGGCTTATCGGCAAGGGGCGTCCACTCCTTTGAACAAAGGCCCCGCGAGGGGCTTTTGCCGGTTTATATAAAGGGAGTGTGCTCCCTTTATATAAACCTGTTTAAAGTTTTTTGCGGAGCTTTTTTTCAAAAAAGCGACCGTCTCCCCTCCCCGATAAACCGGAATTTACAGAAATATAGTTGGTGAGAAAGGTAAAAGTCCCCTTTTGGGGGACTTTTGTCTTTCTGTTATCAATCTTCAAAGGCTTCCTGTTCCTCATAGAGCTCCAGCAGGCGCTCCTCGAGGGCAGATCTTTGGCTATCCAGCTCGGCCACCTTCACGTAATCTGTTGCGGCTTCTCCGAACATTGCTTTTGTGATCTCGTCTATCTGAGCCTCGATCCTTTCGATCTCTGAAAGGATCTTTCTCTGCCTTGCCGCTTCCTTTCTTCTGTCGGCGGCGCCGGTCTTTCTTTTCAGGTAATCCTCCTTGGCGGCAGAGGTGGTCTGAGCGGCCTTTGCCTTTGCCTCAACTTCTTTGGCAATGCGGTGAGACTCATACTCCTCATAGCCTCCTCTCCAATCGGAGAAGGGGTCGCCAAGCTCAATAACTCTCGTTGCCAGCCGCTTTATGAAATATCTGTCGTGGCTGACGGCGATGACGGTGCCGTCAAAGGAGCTGACAGCGTTTTCCAGCACCTCACGTGAGGGTATATCAAGGTGGTTTGTGGGCTCATCCAAAATCAGCACGTTTGTTTTGGAGAGGATAAGCTTTGCAAGGGTCAGTCTTGCACGCTCGCCACCTGAAAGAACGGCCACCTTTTTTTCTATATCGTCACCCTTGAACATAAACGAGGCCAGCAGGCTTCTCAGCTGTGTCTGCGTGATGGCGGGGTATGCATCCCATATCTCATCCAGAACGGTTTTGTCCTCATCAAGATTCTGGTTTTCCTGGTCGTAGTATGCTACCTGAACGTTGTAGCCAAACTCTATTTTGCCCGAAACGGGAGCAAGCCTTCCGAGCAGGAGCTTCAAAAGGGTAGATTTTCCGCATCCGTTGGGACCTGCAATGAAAACCCTCTCTCTTTTTTTAACGTCAAAGGTCAGATTATCAAAGAGAACCTTTTCACCGAAGGCCATACGGAGGCCCTTGACGGTAAGAACGTCGTTGCCCGATTCACCAGAGCTGTCAAAGGCGAAGCTGATGGCCTTTGGCTCATCCTTTGGCTTTTCCACCTTTTCCATTCGGGCAATGGCCTTTTCACGGCTTTCTGCCGCAATGATATTGCGCTCGCGGTTCCATCTTCTCTGTTGCTCGATATAAGCCTCAAGCCTTGCGATCTCCTTTTGCTGAAGCTCGTATTTTTTCTCCTCTGCGGCACGCTTTTCCTTTTTTCTTTCAACGTACTGAGTATAGGGGCAGCGATAGAGCTCGGCACGGTGGTTTTCTATATCAAGAGTCTTGTTTGTGACCTTATCGAGAAAATATCTGTCGTGGCTGACGACTATAAGGGTCTTTTTATACTGGGAGAGATGCTCCTCCAGCCATATCATAGTGTCTGTATCCAGGTGGTTGGTGGGCTCGTCCAGAATAAGTATGTCCGGCTGGGCAAAGAGGAGCCTTGCAAGGGCAAGGCGTGTGCGCTGACCTCCGGAGAGGGAGGCGATGCTCATTTGGTGAGTGGCCTCTCCGAAGCCGAGACGCTCGAGAATGCTTTTGCAGCGAGACTTGTAGTGAAGGCCGCCGCCCTCTGCAAATCTTGTGTTGAGGCGCTCAAGCTCAGAGTAGAGCCTGATGGCCTCATCGCCAACTGCAGTTTCAATAAGCTTTTCCAGCTCTGCGATACGTACTTCCATACGGCAAAGGTCGGGATATGCACCGTACATACGGGAGAGAACGGTCTCGCCTTCTCCCTCGCCGCCCTCAAAGGCATCGTTCTGCTCCATCATACCAAGAGAACTGTCCTTTGAGAGGTGTATCTCGCCGCTGTCGGCATCAAGCTTCCCTGCAATGATGCGAAGGAGGGTAGACTTGCCGCTGCCGTTAACGCCGACAACGCCGAGCCTGTCTCCCTCTTCAATGGAAAAGGTTACGTCTCTCAGTATTTCCTTAACGCCTATGGTATAGGTGATCTTGCTTAAAGACAGTGAAATCATTTTATCTCCGTTAAAATAACTGCCTGCCACCGGGGCAGGCAGTCCTTTTTATTCTTCTGTTTCAAAGGTAGTGGGCTCTTTTTCAGCCTCATCAGCGTCCTCGTCGCCGTCAGCGGGCATAACCTCCTCAATGGGCTCAGAGCCTGCGCCCTTCTTTTGGGGTGAGGTAAAGTCGGCATCGGCCCGTGTGAGCATCACAAGCTGCACGCACATATAGATGAAAAGGCCGATCTTTGCAAAGCTCTCCTCGCCTGCAAAGGCAGAGCACTGAACGTTAGTGAAGCGAACGGCAACAGCCGCAATGGCGCCGGTTCCTCCAACGGCGATCGCAGTGCAGAGAGCGAAAATATATCTGGGCAGGAGCCTGCCTCTGCCGAGGGTAAGGCCGGTCTGGGCGGTAAGGGCCAGCATATAAGAAAGGTAGTTGAGCTGGCAGATAAGCTTCAGAGGGCTGTTGACCGCAACAGACTGGTCGAAATAGAGTAGCAGGACCTTGGTGGCGCAGTAGATAACGGCGCAGAAGCCGAGGAGGGAAACGAGAGCGCTGCGGGGAGCGTTATCCTTTCCCGTAAAGGCGGAAACGATAAGGTAAGCGGCCAAAGCGAGGCCGAGAACTGAGGAGATCTTGGCAAGGGTAGTTGCCGAACCGGGGATTCCGTTTATATTGGAGGAAAGCTCAAGTACAGACGAAAGGGAAACAAGAGCTGCAGCGATAATGCTGACCGCCTTGCTTGTGACAGTTCTCGGGAGAGGCCTGTCGGGGAGAGAGCCCTTGGCAAAGAGCACCCAGCCTGCAATACCCAGAATGGGGCCTGCAGCTATGCAGCAGTAAACAACAGGTGCAAAAAGTGATCCCACGTTAAAGTGGCCCATAGCATCGTTGTATTCGCTGCCGAGACCCATATAGAGGCAAACGGCGCCGAAGATACCCATAAAGAGAGAGGCGGCAAAAAGGCAATATATCTGTAATTTTCTGTTGTTATCCATAAAAAAGACCCTACCTTATGATAGATATGATAATTGTATCACATTTGTCTCTGCAAGGCAAGGAGTTTGGCAAATTGTTTTGGCAGAAACTTTTTCAAAAAAGCG